>NZ_JAGNYF010000058.1:10192-11624 GCF_017985075.1 Flavobacterium sp. | reverse complement strand
TAAAAATACCAATTATTGTGTTTACACAATAAAATGCTTGAGTGGTGGAATTGGTAGACACGCTGGACTTAAAATCCAGTGGGTAGTAATGCCCGTGCGGGTTCAAGTCCCGCCTTGAGTACTAAAAGCTTCAAACTATGTTTGGAGCTTTTTGCATTTTAAGACAAGTTGAATCAAAAACTTTTTGGTAAATCTTTTGCTCCGTGCAGAACCCTTAAAATCCTAATATGATCAATTTGTATCGTATAAAAAACTATATGACTCCCAATTGGTAAACTATACACACTTTTTTTAATCTCGTTTCTACTTCTTCCTATTTCAGGGGTATTTACTATTTTGACAAATACTTCGTCAATTTCATATAAATACTTTACGGCTTGATTAAATCCGAATTCTTCAAAAGTATAGTCAAATATTTTTTCCAAGTCGTTGTCCGCTTCCCGAGATAACACATACTTATTTTTTGGCATATGCTGCTTTTTTTGCTGCAATTATATCTGCAATAGACCTATCACTACTTTCAGACGACCAACCCTTTTCGATTTCATTTCTCAAATCAGTAATTACTTTTTCTCTATAAATTTCGTGCAAACGTAAGGCGTCTCTTATCACTTCACTGTTATTTTGATAATCACCTGTTTCCACTTGTTTGTTGATGTAAATCTCCTGTTTTTTTGTAAAACTAATATTCATAACTAATAAAATTAATTGTCTATATATAGCAAATATAGATAATTTAATTAATTTGAAATACATTTTTTTATGTTTTCTGTATTATTAAAACAATAAATATAATTAAAATGTTTTTAATTTCAACTTAAGTAATTTCGTTTAAAATAGTATCTTCGCTTCAAATATTTTTATAAAATGGCAACTTTTGTAATAAGCAAAAAACCCAGCGGACATTACAAATACGAATTAACTTCTCGTAGAGGAAAAACCATTTTTATTAGCAATGCTTTTGAATTACGATTTGAATGTGAAGAAGAAATTGAATTACTAAAAAAATCAATAGAACAAATGTTTTTTATGCGATTTCGTTCACCTGCAGGTAAGTTTTACTTTAAAATCATTTTAAATGATAAAGAAGTTGCTGTTAGCAGAAAGTATTCCACCCAATTAATGTTAGAAAAAGGCATCAATGAAATTTTAAAATACGGTGCAAAAGCCGAATATTTAGATTTTTCAAAATCACTTGATGTTTTTCCGCCAGCGGAAGATGTTTTTGGATAACTTATAGTTATTTCGCAGAGATTCACAAAGCATTTCATCTTCATCCAAACAACTTTTTACAACGTTTGTGAACCTGAAAGGGTCTCACGCAATCTAATTCACGCGTCAGTAGTAAAAGAGATGCTTTCCGCATTACAAGTATGCGCTCAAGTATATTAATTTATCGTATAACTAATTTAAATTCGTTCACTTTTGAGCA
>NZ_JAGNYF010000058.1:0-10092 GCF_017985075.1 Flavobacterium sp. | reverse complement strand
CCTGAAAGGGTCTCACGCAATCTAATTCACGCGTCAGTAGTAAAAGAGATGCTTTCCGCATTACAAGTATGCGCTCAAGTATATTAATTTATCGTATAACTAATTTAAATTCGTTCACTTTTGAGCAAAAAAAAATCCCGACTAAGTCGGGATTGATTTCTTTTCGAAAAGAAGGTCAAATATTATTTTTTAACTTCTTCTTTAACTTCTTCAGTTTTTGTAGCAGCGCTATCTGTTTTCACAGCAGCAGTATCAGCTACAACAGCAGTAGTATCAGCTACAACAGCAGTAGTATCTACAGCAGTAGAGTCAGCAGCTGGAGTTTCTTCAGCTTTTTTGTTACAAGAAACTAATACAGCAGCAACGAATGCTAAACTTAAAACAACTTTTTTCATCTTAATTTTATTATAAAGGTTAATTATTTATGAAGCAAAGATATAAAAAAAATTAAATGTCAAATACTTTTTTTAACTTTTTTTAAAATATTTTTCAATTCTTGCACAATTCATCCTATGTTACTTAGAAAATAACGCCTATTTCCCTTTGTTTTTAGGTGTATTCGGCTGATTATAAATGATTTTCATTTCATCAATTAAATTTTTCGCACCAGCATATTTATCTATAATAAATAGAATATATCGTGTATCTACCATAATATTTCTACAAATTTCTGGAGAATAATACACATCACTCATTGTTCCTTCCCAAACTCTGTCAAAATTTAGTCCAATTAGGTTTCCATTGGCATCTAAAGCTGGACTTCCAGAATTTCCTCCTGTGGTATGATTTGTAGCAATAAAAGCCACTGGCATTTTGCCATTATCAGCATATTTACCATAATCTTTAGTATTATATAAATCGATTAATTTTTGCGGTACGTCAAATTCATAATCTCCTGGAACATATTTTTCCATCACACCATCTAAATATGTAAACGGAGAATAAACAACTGCATCGCTTGGTTTGTAACCTTTTACTTTTCCGTACGTTACACGCAAAGTAGAATTGGCATCAGGGAAAATTCTCGCCGATTTTGGACTTAACTCTAAAATGGCTTTCATATAAGTGCGTTGCGTAGCCATATTTTTCAAATTAATTTCGTCATATTTTGGCGCTACGTTTTTATTATATGCTTCAGCAAGGATTTTTACAAAAGCAAATCCTTTATCTTGATTTAATCGTTCTAAAACCGTTTTGGCATCTCCAGATAATACTTCTTTCAAACCAGAATAAGACGTTAACTTAGATGAATTAAAAATTTCAGATGCTAATTGAGTCGCATCAATTCCTTTTACACTTTCAGGTAAAAATTGTTGCGGTGATTTTTTACTATAAATAGCTATTAATTTTTCGAATACTTTTTCGTCAACTTGAGCATTAAAATCTTTGTATAAAGGCTCAAATGCTTCAATTAAGTTCTTTTTTCTATCATTAAATGCTTGTTCACCTTTTGAATTATACACTTGCTCTAATTGAAACAAACGGTATCCAAAAGATAAAATTTCGGTATTTCTTAAAACTACTTCAGTATAATAATCTCTTGCAATAGCATACTCTTTAATAGCTGCGTAATTTGTTGCAAAGTCAGATAATAAATTTCCATATTCTGCTTGTTTTCCGGCTTTGATAATTTTATCTGTTAAGTCTTTTTCAAAAACTTGCTTTGCACCTACTGCATTGGCTTTAATTAAACCTTTGCGCTCTCCAATCCATTTTTTCCAATAATTGGCTACTCCAGCATATTTTGAAGCATATTGAATTTTAATCGCTTGGTCTTTTCTCATAAAACCATCTTGAACTTTTAAAGCTGCATCACGAACTTCAATTCGTGCCGGGTTTAAATCGTTTACCATTTGCTCCACAGCATAAGAAGGTAAATATTCTGTAGTTCTTCCAGGATACCCCATTACCATTGTAAAATCGTTTTCTTGGATTCCTTTTGCAGAAACTGGGAAAAAATGTTTAGGTGTATACGGCACATTATCTTTTGAATACGCTGCTGGACGATTGTTTTTATCCGCATAAACTCTGAATAAAGAAAAATCTCCCGTATGACGAGGCCAAACCCAGTTGTCAGTATCTGATCCAAATTTTCCTATAGAACTTGGCGGCGCACCCACTAATCTAATGTCTTTGAAGTTTTCTGTAACGAATAATAAATATTGATTTCCATCATAAAAAGATCGTACTAAAACATCTTGCCAAGCTTCTCTTACATACGATTTGTTCAATGTTGCAATATTTTCTTGAATTTTCTTTTGCTTTTCTGCTTCAGAAGTTAAAGCTGCAACACCTTCAAATACTTTTGTGGTAACATCATCAATTTTTACAATAAAAGTAACTACCACTCCTGGATTTGGAAGTTCTTCCTCCATTTTATACGCCCAAAAACCATTGGCTAAATAATCGTGTTCCACTGTAGAATGATTTTGTATGTTATCATATCCACAATGATGATTGGTTAACAATAAGCCTTTTGAAGAAATCATTTCTGCTGTACAACCGCCATCAAATTGAGGAACGGCATCTTTTAAAGATGATTTATTTATAGAATAAATTTGTTCTGCCGTAAGTTTAGAACCTAAAGCTTTCATTTCGTTTTCATTCATACCTTGCAACAATGATGGAATCCACATACCACCTTGTTGGGCTTGAGTTTGAACGATAAATAATAATAAAAATAATTTTAAAAATTTCATAGGATAATAGTTTAATGCTTGCAAGTTAATATAATTAGTAAAATTGTGTCAATTTTTAATATTTTATTAAGAGATGTTATTCAATATATGTTCCGTGGCACCTTTATTCATTTGAACAAATGTACTACAAATGTGCCCTTTTTCTAATCGTTCTTCCTCGTTTTGTAGTAACAAGTTGAACGCATCATTTAATTCTGAGTGATTTTTTATAGAAACACAACCTTTTAAACCAACTAAAGCAATCGCTTCTGCAAAATGTGAATAATTTGGGCCCATAACAATTGGAATTCCAAAAGTAGCGGGTTCTAAAAGATTATGCACACCTGGATTTCCAAAACCACCTCCAACGTAGGCAATATCTGCATAACTATAAATTTTGGTTAAAATTCCGATTGTATCAATTATAAAAACTTGAAAATCTTCTAATTTGTCTTGCTGAACTTGTTTCAGCATCTCCTCTTTTTCAGAAAATAGTAGTGTTTTCTTTGAAATTTTAGATTTAAGATTTAAAATTTGATTATGATTGATATTATGTGGTGCAATTATAAATTTTACATTTTGAGATGCCGATTCAATATAATGAATTAATAATTCTTCATCTTTTGGCCAACTACTTCCAATTACAATTGTTGGCTGATCATTTTTAAACGCCGCAATAAAATCTAACGTATTGTCTTTTTCTAAAATGGTCACTACCCTATCAAAACGGGTGTCTCCAGAAACTTTTACATTGGTAAAACCTATACTTTTTAAAAGTGTCTTTGAACTTTCATTTTGCACAAAAAAGTAATCAAAAGTGTGTAATGCTTTTCTGTAAAAACCACCATACCATTTAAAAAAGTGTTGCTTTTCTCTAAAAATTCCTGAAATTAAATACGTTGAAATCGATCTTTTTTTAAGTTCGGTTAAATAATTCGGCCAAAATTCGTACTTGATAAAAAACACCATTTCTGGATGCACTACTTTTAAAAATTGTTTGGCATTAGAAATCGTATCCAAAGGCAAATATACCGTAACATCTGCAACGGTATTATTTTTTCGAACTTCATATCCTGAAGGCGAAAAAAATGTAATTATTATTTTATGATTGGGATACTTTTGTTTGACTTTTTCAATAACTGGCAAGCCTTGTTCGTATTCACCCAAAGATGCTGCGTGAAACCAAATTGTTTTATCAAATTCTTGAATATTATTTTTCAAAGTTTCAAAAACAGATTTTCTTCCTTCAACAAATAATTTCATTTTTGGACTAAAAAATGCAAAAATCTTTAAAAGCTGAGAAGCAAAAAGAAGTATAAAGTTATAAATAAATGACATAGTACTAATTTATGTCGCTAAATTACGTTTCTTTTATGGAACACAAAAAATGTAAGCAGAATTTCTTACTTTTGCTTGACTTAATTAGATTAGGAAGATGAAAAAATTACAAATGGTTGACTTAAAAAGTCAATACGAAAAAATAAAAGACGAAGTAAATGCGTCTATTCAAGAGGTTTTAGACAACAATACCTATATAAATGGTCCTTTAGTACATCAATTTCAAGCAGATTTAGAAAAATATTTAGGCGCAAAACACGTAATTCCTTGTGCGAACGGAACAGATGCGCTTCAAATTGCGATGATGGGATTGGGTTTACAACCTGGTGATGAAGTCATTACAGCAGATTTTACATTCGCTGCAACCGTTGAAGTGATTGCTTTATTGCAATTAACGCCAGTTTTGGTGGATGTAGATATGAATAATATGAATATTTCATTAGAAGGAATTCGTAAAGCGATTACTCCAAAAACGAAAGCCATTGTTCCTGTACACTTATTTGGTCGTGCTGCAAATATGGATGCGATTATGGAAATTGCCAACGCACATAATTTATATGTAATTGAAGATAATGCACAAGCAATTGGAGCGGATTATACCTCAAAAGATGGTTCTAAAAAGAAAGTGGGAACCATTGGACACGTAGCTGCTACTTCTTTTTTCCCATCTAAAAACTTAGGATGCTATGGTGATGGCGGTGCGATTTACACAAACGATGACAATTTAGCACATATTATTAGAGGAATTGTAAATCACGGAATGTATGAAAGATATCATCACGATGTTGTAGGAGTAAATTCTCGTTTAGATAGTATTCAAGCAGGCGTTTTAAAAGCAAAATTACCTCATTTAGATACCTATAACAGTGCTCGTCAAAATGCAGCGAGAAAATATTCACTTGCATTAGGTGTAAATAAAAATATCGTAGCACCAACTATTTGCGAAAGTTGTGATTGTCACGTATTTCATCAATATGTAATTCGTATTACCAATGGAAAACGCGATGGATTATTAGCGCATTTACAAGAAAAAGGCATTCCTTGTGCTATTTATTATCCAATTCCATTACATAGTCAGAAAGCGTATGCTGATACTCGTTATAAAGAAGAAGATTTTCCAGTAACCAATCAGTTATGTAAAGAAGTTATTGCCTTGCCTATGCACACGGAATTAGACGATGAACAAATTAAATTTATTACCGACACGGTTTTAGAATATATGAAATAAGAAAATAGAAAATAGAAAATAGAGAAAACACCTTACAGTAACATCTATATTCTATAATCTATATTCTATAATCTTAAATAATGAAAATAGTAGTAACAGGTGGTTTAGGTTTTATTGGATCTCATACCGTTGTAGAATTACAAAATGAAGGTTTTGATGTAATTATAATTGATAATTTATCAAATTCTTCTATTGAAGTTTTAGATGGAATTGAACGCATTACGGGGAAAAAACCAATTTTTGAATCTATCGATTTAAGAGAAAAAGCGGCCGTTCAAAATTTCTTTGCAACGTATACCGATATTTCTGGAGTAATTCATTTTGCAGCGAGTAAAGCCGTGGGTGAAAGCGTCGAAAATCCGTTATTATATTACGAAAATAATATAAGTGCATTAATTTACGTGTTGCAAGAACTTACCAAATTAAAGTCGGCAAATTTTATTTTTAGTTCTTCTTGTACAGTTTACGGTCAAGCCGAAAAAATGCCTATAACAGAAGATGCACCTATTCAAACTGCTATGTCGCCTTACGGAAATACAAAGCAAATTGGTGAAGAAATTATTACTGATACTTCAAAAGTAAGTGCATTAAATGCTATTTTATTGCGTTATTTTAATCCGATTGGTGCCCATAAATCGGCAGAAATTGGCGAATTGCCTTTAGGTGTGCCTCAAAATTTAGTGCCATTTATTACACAAACCGCTATGGGATTACGAAAAGAACTTTCCGTTTACGGAAATGATTATCCCACAACCGACGGAACAGCTGTTAGAGATTATATTCATGTGGTAGATTTAGCAAAAGCACATGTAATAGCTTTGCAGCGTTTGTTGAATAAAAAAAATATAGATTCAGTAGAAACTTTTAACTTAGGAACTGGAAAAGGAAGTTCGGTTTTAGAAGTCATTCAATCTTTTGAAAAAGTTTCTGGTCAAAAACTAAATTATAAAATTGTTGGGCGTCGAGAAGGCGATATTACTGAAGCGTATGCCAATACAGATAAAGCAAATCGTGTTTTGGGATGGAAAGCCGCATCAAGTTTAGATGATAGTTTGGCAAGTGCTTGGAAATGGGAAAAGAAAATTAGAAGTTAGATAGCCAATTTCATAAAATGTCGAACCAAAAACCCGATTTAAAATTAATATTTTCCTTAGTAATTGTCGGGATAGTTTGGGGAACAACATATTTAGGGATTCGTGTAGCAGTTGAAAGCATCCCGCCTTGGTTTATTACTTCTATTCGCCAAGGAATTGCTGCATTAATTGTTCTTGGAATTTTAATTTACAAAAAACAATTATCTTGGATTGGTTGGAATAATTTAAAGTTCCAGTTGATTCCATCTTTGTTGATGATTGTTATTGCTAATGGTTTTACTACAATTGCAGAACAATCATTACCGAGCGGTTTGACTTCTATTATGAGTGCGCTTTCTCCTGTAATTATTTTTATTGGTGGTATTCTTTTTGGAATTGAAAAGCCAAATTTAAAAGGTTTAATTGGAGTTTTATTAGGATTTCTTGGAGTAGTTTTCATTTTTAGAAATGGATTGGAAGATATTTTAGATCCTAACTACAAAACAGGAATTTTGTTTTTAAGTATTGCCATTATGAGTTGGTCGGCTGGAACGGTTTATTCTAAAAAGCATACGCATAAATCCAATAACATAGCTCTAAATTTATTTTACCAATTTTCAATTTCTTCCTTAATTCAATTTGTTTTAGCATTTATTTTTTCTTCTAATACAGATATGAATACTTGGAGTTTACGAAGTATTTCAGCAGTAGTGTATTTAGCTGTTTTTGGTTCGGTTTTGGCTTTTTTCTGTTATCATTATGCGTTGAAAAAAGTAACAGCAGTACAAGTTTCAATACTGAATTATGTCAACACAATAATTGCAGTTTTCTTAGGTTGGCTATTACTTGATGAAGTAATTACATTTGATTTTATAATTGCAACTGCATTGATTATTTTAGGAGTTTTCATAATTAACTATAAGAAGAAATGAAAACTTTTAAACCATTAAGAAATTAAGTTTCATTTAGACTTAATTCCTTAATGGTTTATTATCTTAATACAATTAAGCCGAAATAGTTTCTACTTCTCTATCAATTTTATTTACCAATCCAACCAATACTTTTCCCGGTCCAACTTCTGTAAAACTTGAAGCGCCATCGGCAATCATTTGTTGAACAGATTGCGTCCATTTTACTGGAGCGGTTAATTGAATAATTAAATTTTTCTTAATTTCATTCGCATCAGAAACAGCACTTGCCGTTACATTTTGATACACCGGACAAATAGGTGTTGAAAAATGTGTTGCTTCAATCGCTGCAGCTAATTCTTCTCTTGCTGGCTCCATCATTGGCGAGTGGAATGCTCCGCCAACAGGTAAAATTAAAGCGCGTTTGGCTCCAGCTTCTTTCATTTTTTCGCAAGCTAATTCCACAGCTTTGTATTCGCCTGATATCACCAATTGCCCTGGACAATTATAATTTGCCGCAACAACAACGCCATCAATAGAAGTGCAAATGTCTTCAACAATTTTATCATCTAAATTTAATACCGCTGCCATAGTCGACGGTTTAATTTCACAAGCTTTTTGCATTGCCATAGCTCTTTTAGAAACTAATAAAAGTGCATCTTCAAAAGATAAAGCACCATTAGCAACTAAAGCAGAAAATTCCCCTAATGAATGACCCGCAACCATTTCAGGTTTAAAATTTTCTAAGGTTTTTGCTAAAATTACAGAATGTAAAAAAACCGCTGGTTGTGTTACTTTTGTTTCTTTTAACTCTTCTGCAGTTCCTTCAAACATAATATCTGTAATTCGGAAGCCTAAAATATCGTTCGCTTTTTCAAATAATTCTTTTGCTAAAGCTGATGTTTCATATAAATCTTTACCCATACCGGTAAATTGCGCGCCTTGACCTGGAAAAATGTATGCTTTCATATTTATTTGTTTCAAGTTTAATGTTTCAAGTTTTTAAAAAACAAAAATACTTATTTTGTAACAATCTTATCAAATTAATGACTAATATTTACAACATCTAAATCAAAATAAAATGAAAAAAATACTACCATTAGTATTAGTGCTACTAATTACGATTTTCTTTTTTTATGTAACACTTCCAGTTATAAGTTATGGCTTTTCCGGAATTACGGTTTTATTACTAATTATTGCGGCGTTATTATTTTTTACGTTTTCAAAATTTACAATTAGTGCCGACGGAAAAAGTTATAAACCAGTTCAAGTTTTTTGGAAAATTCCTGCATTACTTATTGGTATTGCTGTTTTATATGCATTTGTATTGCCTTTTTTTACATCGCACCCTGTTTTTAGAAGTGAAGATTATAGAAACTTAATTGGAAAAGTAGAAAATGGCGATAAATTGACCAACCATATAGCACCTATTTCTATGAATGAAATTCGAGTTGTAGATGAATCTTTAGCGTATTTATTAGGAGAAAAAATATTAGGAAGTCAACCAGCGTTGGGAAGTCAAGCACATTTAGGTGAATTTTTCATTCAGAAAGTAAACGGAAAATTATATTGGATTGCTCCATTAGAACATTCTGGTTTTTTTAAATGGCTAAATAACCAAAAAGGAACAACAGGATATGTAATGGTTTCTGCAACCAATGAAAGAGATGTTAAATTAGTACAAGAAGTAAATGGAAAACCCATTTTTCTAAAATACCAACAAGAGGCCTATTTTCAAAGTAATTTGCACCGTTATTTGTATTTTAACGGATATAACACAGTTGGTTTAACTGATTTTTCTTTCGAAATTGATGACGCAGGAATGCCTTTTTGGGTGGTTACTAAATACAAAAAACAAGTGGGCTTTTCTGGGAATGATGCCACAGGAATTGTGGTTGTAAATGCGCAAAACGGAGAAATAAAAGAATATGATATTAAAAATACTCCAACTTGGGTAGATAGAATTCAACCAATATCATTTATTAAAGACCAATTAAATGATTGGGGTGAATACGTAAAAGGATATTGGAATTTTTCAAATGAAAACAAACTTCAAATTACAGAAGATTTAACTTTAGTGTACGGAAAAGATAATAAATCATATTGGTACACAGGAATTACATCAGTAGGAAAAGACGAATCTGCAGTGGGTTTTGTATTAGTTGACACGCGAACTAAACATACAACGTTTTACAAACAAAGTGGCGCTACCGAATTTGCCGCTCAAAGTTCGGCACAAGGAAAAGTACAAGAAAAAGGATTTGTAGCGTCGTTGCCTATTCCGTATAACATTAACAACATTCCAACTTATGTAATGACGTTAAAAGACAATGGCGGATTAGTAAAAATGTATGCTATGGTTTCCATTTCAGATTATACAATTGTTGGAACAGGAAATACGATGCGTGAAGCATTAACCGCCTATAAAACAGCATTTAATTCATCTGGAAATAAAATAAACATTGATAGCAAATCATCTAAAAAAGTAGTTGAATCTACCATTATAAGAATTCAAAACGATGTAAAAAACGGAAATAGTTTTTACTATTTTACGGTTAAAGAATATCCAAATATTTTTGTCGGTTCTTCACAAATATCGAATCAATTGCCATTAACTACGGTTGGAGATAGAGTGAAAATTTCATTTGATATTGATACCGAAGAAATTGTGGATGTTTCGACATTTGAAAATATAAGTTTAAAAAAATAATAAAAAATTAAAAAAGGGAAATTTCAATAGAAGTTTCCCTTTCTTTTTTATTTATACAGCCAGTCTCCTAATAGCTTTCTTAATAAAGGAAGCAAAACAAAAACCATTAACGGAACTAAAATTCCTGTCATTAGTAAAGTTTTTAATGGCAAAGGCC
>NZ_JAGNYF010000014.1:28831-45113 GCF_017985075.1 Flavobacterium sp. | reverse complement strand
TATTGATTTAAAATTAATTTTTTATCATGTGTTAAAAGTATATAAGCAAATTATCTTTTTCGAAAAACAACAAACAAAAAACCCCTAATAATCAAAGGATTATTAGGGGTTTTTGTGGTACCTCCAGAAACTCTTTTTACAAAAACATACTTTATAATATTTTGATATACAATGTTTTATGTTTTTGTATAAAACATATTTTTCAATATGTGTTTTACACTTGTTTTACACTATCTTTGTTTTTTAATTTTTTTAATTTTCTAAATTATGAATAAAACAACATATATTCCTTGTTTTAAAAAGAAATATTCTACTGATGACTTTGGTACAATTCAAATTAGAATAACCACTAATCGAAAATCAAAATACGAAACACTAGGAGAAAAAATAAAGGAGAAATATTGGAACCCTGAAAAAAAGGAAGTTAGAAAAAATCATCCAGAACAAGAAAGGTTAAACACTTTATTAGAAACCACCATAAATGAACTGAAACAGATAAATAATGTTCCAGAGACCGAGATTATTTCGGACGAAAAGGTTTCATTTATTCAATTTTTTAAAGAACAATTAGAATATCTACTTATTAGAAAAAGATTAGGTTCTTATAAATCTCAAAAGACGGGTTATTATCATATAAACAACTATTTAAGTTCAAAAGGGAAACCTGATTTGATGTTTGAAGAAATAACCCCTTTACTGATTAGAGACTTTGAAACTTATTTAAAAGGTAAAGAAGTTTTAAATAATAGTTGTATAAAGTATATTAAGACCTTTAAAAGTGTATATAACCAAGGGGTTAAACTTGGAATATATCAACAAAAAAGCGATCCTTTCGTTTTGATTAAAAATAAGTATTCTCCTGTTGAAAAGAAAACATTAAAAAGGATAGACATTGAAAAAATATTTAAAACAACATTCAAAGAAAAAGACCCTCTTTACAACATTAAAAATTATTTTTTATTTCAAATTTTCGCTCAAGGTATAAGGGTTAGTGATTTATTGACTTTACGATGGGGAAATATAAAAGATGGTGAAATCAACTTTTATCAGTTAAAAACAAAATCTCAACATAGGATACCATTTAATGATATTATTGTATTGAAAATTGCTGATTATCTCCCAAATAGAGGTTTAGATGTTATAAATTTTAAATTCAATTTTAATGTCTTGGATAAAAATTATTCAATGACTTTTAAAGAGATTGAAGACAAGTATGAAAATATTAGAAGTGGAAATATTCAAAAGTTTATTGAAGGGGATGAAGAGTTTATGAAAGAATTAGAAAATTGGTTTGAAGTATTAAATAAACATAAAGAATTATTGGTTATTCGTTTAATACTTCGAATTGTAGAACACTCTAAATCAAACCTTAAAAAGTTTATTTTTCCAATATTAGATGATGAGATTTTTAAGGATGTAGATTTTACTTCCGAAAAATACACTTTATCAAAATATCAATTTAACCAAATGTCTTCAAAGACGACTGTGTATAATAAGTATTTGAAGAAATTACAAGAGAAATGTGAGATAGATGTTGTTCTTACAAGTCATTTGGCAAGACACTCCTATACAAGTTTAATGATTGAAAGTACCGACAAAGATATTTATACGATTTCAAAAAGTTTAGGACACGCAAATATATCAACAACTCAACATTATATTAGTGAGTTTTTGGACGAGAGGGTTTTTAAAGAAAACGATAAATTGAATAAAACTTTTAAAAACATATTTTAACTAAAATTGTTTTTCTTTGTTTAAATACTAAAAATTAAAATATTTAATAATTATGAAAGAAGATTTAATCGAATTGTTATCACGTTGGAAAAACGATGAAAGAAGAATTGGTTTTAGAAATGTAAAAGTTAGAAATACCCCATTTGCTGACGGGGAATATTTAATTATTGTTTCGGAAGAACTTAAAATAAAGGACAATTCAAAAACAATTAAAATTGAAAGAGTATTTCAAACCTTTAATCAATCAGGAAATAATGAAATTGCTAATGGTGATTTATATAGAGCAGAACAAATTGTCAATATAATAACAATCGAGTTTTTTAAACTCTATTTAGATACAATTCAAGAACTATATTTAGAATATGATGGTGATTTCACGGAATTAAACTAAATAGTTATTTTTTGTACCAAACTATAAAGTGTATCATTTTAATCAATTAAGTTATGGTTTAATGATACACTTTTCGTATCTTTGTAATGTATAATATTAAAACGATACAATATGAAAGTGGTTATATACTCTAGGGTTTCAACAAATAGTCAGGATTACAAAAGACAAACAGAGGAATTGTTAGATTTTTCAAAAACGATGAATTATGAGGTTGTTTCTATTTTCGAGGAAAAAATATCCGGAGGCAAAACAAATGAGGAACGTCCAGAACTTATGAAAATGATAAACTTTGTCAAAACTAATAAAATTGACAAAGTCCTTTGTTGGGAACTTTCAAGGATCGGAAGGAATACAATAGAAGTTTTAAAAACTATTCAGTTATTAAATGAAAATTGTATTTCTCTTTATATTAAAAACCACAATATAGAAACCTTAAATGATAAATGTGAGATAAACCCAATGTCTCAATTCTTAATTCAAATCCTTACCTCTGTTAGTGAAATGGAGAAAACTCAAATTAGACAAAGAATAAAATCAGGTTATGAGAGTTTTAGAAAAAATGGTGGTAAAGTAGGAAGAAAAGAAGGGTTTAAAAAAGATAATGAAACTTTACTAACGGAACATAAAGACGTTGTTAAATTATTAAAGCAAGGTTATTCAGTTAGGAAGACAATGAAACTAACGGATAAAAGTAGTGGGACTATTCAAAAGATTAAAAAAATAATTTCCGAATTATAATTCTTTATCAAACTCAAACATAAAAGACATATCAACAGACAATCCTTTTGATAAGGATTTAATAGTACATATCGTAGGATTTATTACACCTCTTTCTATTCGAGTGATTTGAGGTAACGAAACCTCAGCCAAATTAGCTAGTTCTTCTTGGGACATACCTTTTCCCTCTCGCATTTTTTTTAAATGTTTTCCAAACAATATTAAATACTCCTTATTCTTTGTGTATATCAATTCTTACAAGGTTTTAGTTTGTAAAATTCATATAATCATATATGATTTATCTAATCATGTATGATTAGTATTAAATATTTTTCTATATTTACCGCAGAAATTTACCGCAAGGTGATTGCGGTGTATGGTTTTATGTTTGTATAATAATTTAATAAACGAAAAAATGAAAAAACTTTTACTTTTAATAGGATTTGCAACCCTTACAATGAATGGTCAAGTTAAAAAAAACAAAAGTTTAAAACATTATACCTCTTACGAATGTCGTAATGATGTTGATATTGAAGAATTCGTTAAGTCTAATGATTATTTAGGTTGTGATAAATCCTCTGAATATAGGTTTTATGATGTTTCTATTTCTGATAATAAAATAATAATTACAGAGTACAATAAAATGGAACAAGTTCAAAATAAATGGGAACATAATGATTTGGTTGTTGAACACAAGGGGTCTTTTGATGTGTACACAAAAGATGAAGTAAATAATGACGGGAATCAAGGATTTGAATCTTTTTATGTGTCAAAAGACAGAAAGAAAATTATAAATTATTACATAAACTCAATGTATAACAAAAGCCAAACAGTATACATATTAAAATAAATCAAACAATTAAATCAAACAATTAAATCAAACAATTATGAAAAAAAATGTTCTATTATTATTATCATTAAGTGTTTTAACTATTTCTTGTGGTGGTAAAAATGAGAAAAAAGAAGAAGCTAAAACTGAAGCTGTTGAAGTTGTAGATTGCGGATGTGGGGAATTAGATGGAGGAGAATTACTTGGAAAACCCTTTACGGGAACATGTGCCGATAAAGATCAAAATGACACAATCATTCTAACACAGAAATATAAAAATGGTTATAAAATTTACGAAAAAGAGAAAGTAAAATTAAATGATAAATATATTGTTAAACGTGACATGAATTATGATAATAACAAAGATTATAATGGATATACAATATATTTGGAGGAACGCAGTATTAAAAATTATATGGAAATGAAAGACGGAAAAATTTTTAATTACTATACAGCATATATTAGTGGGGGATATGATGATTATAAAGGATTTATAACCGTTATGTGGAAAACTAAAAATGGTGTTGATGTAGGAGGGGAACCTATGAATGATATTTATCCTGATGAATCAAGACCAAAGTGTATGCCAGATGCTGAAAAACCAGAGAATTATGGAACATATCAGGGATGGACTTTGAAAGAATTAGAGAAAGACGTTTTTGACAAAGTAATTGCTGACCTTAAAAAAGAAATGCCGAAATTTATACATAAATAATAATCTAAACAAGTTCTTTCTAAAAGAGGATTGATTTAAAAAATCAATCCTCTTTTCTATTATATATACTAAATGAAATTAAGAAATGCGCCAACAGGAAAAGGTAAAACTATCAAACCTCAACACTTAAATAAAATCTTCATTGATTGTGATACTCAAAACCTTTTAAACGACTTTGAGAATAAAAACATTCAAAATGATTTGTTGAATAGTTGGAGGGTTGTTTATTATTTTAATGTTTTAAACTCTGTCCTTACATTTACTATTGACGAATATGATTTTATACACCAATCATTAAAATCGTTTATTAGGAATAAGAAAATTGATGAGGTATTGAAAAAAAATATCAACTGAAAAGTCCCGTTATTTGCGACTTCTTTTTTTTAACATTTTTTTAACATTTTAACATTTCGAGTAGTCATCACGGGTTCCAATTTTCCAAATTTTTTGACAATTATTTTGACTTTCAAATTAAATAATTTCGATATATCTTTGTAGAAGAAATCAAAAACACATCTCTATTTATTTTCTGTTAGAGATTAAAATTCAAAACATTATAAAATAAAAATTCGAAAAACTTGCTATTTGCGAGGGTAGAATTCTATGTCTTAAACGAAGTAAAAAAACAATTTAATAATTATATAAAAAATGAGTGGATTATCAATTTTCGATGGTGGTTTTGCTACTTTTCCAAAGATTTTCGTTTCGGGAGGAATGAAAAAATCTAAAAAAGTAATCAATACAAGTTTAATTGTTATTAAGTCCTTTATGATGGGACCAGACAAACAAGCAAAAAACGGGTATATCAATAATCTAAAAAACAACTTGGGAATTATTGAAGGTGGTGTAAAAACTTTTAAAACAAGTTTTATATCTGGTAACAAATCTGTTAAATATAACGGATATGATTTACAACTAATGATTAAAAATGGTGTGGTATATTTATCAGTATCATTGGAAGGACAAACATTTATGTTTGATTGTTGGAATATCAATTCAGTAGTAGATGGTTTAAGTCAAAGAAATAATAAATGTGATTTTTTTGATGCGGTGTATGTTGAGGATTTAATCAACAAAGGAAGATTAAGTGTAAAGTTTAACGTGAGTAAATTAAAAAACCACGGAACAACTTGGAAGATGTTGTAATAGAATACCTTAATCTTTTAGTTATGGGTAATATAAATTACTACAAAGTATAAAAGGGTTTAGCATTAAATGTTAAACCTTTTTTTGCTTAAATACATATTTTATAGTTGTAGTTGTCAATTGTAAATAAATCCTTTTGTTTGATTAAGTAATTTACATAATTGGTTTTGTCATTTCTTTTGGTGATGTCCTCAATATAAATGTTTGGAGTTCTAAATGTGGTTTGGATATAATATTCTAAATGTTGAGGTGTAATTGTGGTTTCTAACACAATATGAGTATGAACCTCACAACTATCGGGGATTTGATTTCCCATAGAAACCTTAGTTGGATATTCAATTACAAAAAGATAGTTTAATTTTTCAAATGAGTTTTTGTAATCTTTAAACATTCTATTGAAAATCTTATTTGTTAAAACAAACCTCAACTCTTCGGTAGTTTTACAACCTGTATCGTTTATGGTTATGGAGTAAATAGGGTTGTTTTGGGAGGTTATTTTATGAAAACTATATCTAATGTCGTCTTCTATCATTTGGGTTGTTTTGGGATTGTTATTCTTTTTGAGGAGAACCATTTTATCAATTAAGTTTATATATAATTCAACCAAGAACAAATAAAATATATTATAAGTCCTAATTGTGAATTATTGATTTTGCTTTTTATTTCCTCCAATTCACTTTTATTCCAGAGTGTGAGAACTCATTTTTTTTAATTTAGTTTTTCAATTTTTACTTTTAATTCCTCAATCTTTATTTTCAATTTTATTCTTTCTCGTTTCTTGAAATCTTTTTCAAGATTTAATTTTTCATTATTCTTTTTAATGGTTTCTTCGTGTTTTCTAATCTTGTTCCAATCTATCATTTACTTTCTCTAATTTTTCAATAAGTATAATTTCCATCAACTCAAATAAAGTATTTTCAGGATACAAAAACAGATTTTTATATTTAATAATTTCCGTCTGTTGTTTTTTAAGTTCTCTTTGAACTTTCGACTTTGAAACATTTAAAATCCTTTTAATAGTTTCAACATCATAAAGGTTTTTATTTTCTTTTGTAAAGTAAATTATCATTTTTAAGTGTTATATATTTATTAGTTAGTTTATTGTATTCCTCAATCAATTCGTCAAGATTTAAGTCATCATCCTCTTTAAATTTTCGTTTTGGTTCTTCAATGTCTTCGATGTCATCAATAAGTTCGTCATCCGATAAATTAGTTTCTTCGTCATTCAATTCATCTTGGATCTCTTTATTGTATTTCTCAACAATAAACTTAAAGAAGTTCGTTTGAAGGTGTTTTCTTTTTTTCATTATATAATTTCTTTTTTGAAAGTTGAAACAATCGAATAAATCGTTTCAATCCATAAAATATATATTATGAAAAAAGTTGAGGTTTTGAAAAATATGGATTGTTTACAGAGGGAAGTCACTAAAAATGAACCTTAATGTATAAAATTGTATTTACAGATTTTGAAAATAAATTGAAAATTGTTTTACACTTTGTTTTACACTACTAAAAACAAAAACATCTTAACTCGTTGTTATTCAACTTGTTAAGATGTTTTATAATGTGGTACCTCCAGGGATCGAACCAGGGACACATGGATTTTCAGTCCATTGCTCTACCATCTGAGCTAAGGTACCTTGCGATTTTTAAGTAATATTACTTATTCATTGCGGGTGCAAATATATAACCTATTTTATATTTTCCAAAACAATTATTAAAAAAAATCATTTTTGTACATTTGCATTTCTAATAAATATATATGATACTTACAATTGATGTAGGCAATACAAATGTTAAGGTTGCTGTTTTTAAGCAGTTTAACTTAGTGGATAAGTTTGTTTTTCAGAAAAATAATTTTCAAAATAATTTTCAAATAATTTTCAAAAAACATCCAAATCATGCTAAAGCAGTGTTATCTTCCGTTTCAATGTTGGATGAAAAGGATAATGAATGGTTGAAAAATCAAATTGAAGTTATTGAAATAAACGCAGATTCTGTTTTCCCATTTAAAAATATATATACTACTCCAAATACATTAGGTGTCGACAGAAGGGTATTAGCATCTGGCGCAGTATTACAGTATCCAAACCAAGATGTTTTGATTATTGATGCAGGAACTTGTATAACTTATGATTTCATCACCAATAAAAAAGAATATTTAGGTGGCGCTATTTCTCCCGGACTTCGTTTGCGTTATCAAGCTCTTAATGATTATACCGCTAAGTTACCTTTATTGGAAAATAATTTGCCAGATAATTTTATTGGAAATAGCACAGATCAATCTATTCATTCTGGTGTTGTAAACGGATTGTGTTATGAAATTGAGGGCTTTATTTCTGAATTTTCTGTTAAAAAAGAACAATTTACAATAATTTTAACAGGCGGCGACGCTATTTTTTTGGCGAATCGATTAAAAAGCACCATATTTGCCGATGAAAATTTCTTATTAAAAAGTTTACATCAATTATACACTTATAGTTTACAAAATGATTAAAAAAATTGTCTTACTAATTACGATATTACTTGCCAACTTCGGTTTTGCTCAAGAAAACACAGCATCGCCTTATTCTTTTTATGGAATTGGAAGTGCAAGATTTAAAGGAACTAATGATTTTGTAAATATGGGTGGAATTTCTGTGTATTCAGATAGTACACATATTAACGTATTAAATCCAGCGTCTTATTCTAATCAATTAATAACTACTTTTCAAGTGGGAATGACGTCTAGTTTTTATAATTTAAATACTGCTTCGGCTTCAGAAAAAGCAAAAAAAACCACATTTGATTATATGGTTATGGGTTTTCCTGTGTCTAAAAAAGTAGGTGTGTCTTTAGGACTATTGCCTCAAAGTGCTGTTGGTTACAGATTAAGTTCAGATACTCGATCAGTAAATGGACTTTTTAAACAATATAAAGGAAAAGGCGGCGTAAATAAAGTGTTTGTTGGCGCAGGGTATCAAATTACACCAAAGTTTAGTGTAGGTTTGGATTTTCAATATTTGTTTGGAATATTAAACACACAATCCGATGTGTTTGATCAAACTATTATTTACGGTTCAAGAGAAATTAATGAGTCTACCGTTTCAGGTCTTGCAGTAAATGCAGGATTAAATTTTAAAACCAAGTTTAATAACAAACTAAACTTCTTTTCAAGTTTAACTTATGCGCCAGAAGCTAAGTTGAATTCTATTAATACCAGAAATGTTTCTTTAGTATCAGCTTTGGCAAACGGATCTATCGTTGCAGCTTCAGCAGATACTGAAGTAAATGTAGCTGATACCAAATTAATCGTACCTTCAAAATTAGCAATAGGCGCTGGTTTAGGAAACAGAAAATGGTTTTTAGGTGGTGATGTAGCTTTTTCTGGAACTGGAAATCAAGTCAATCGTTTTGAAAATTACTCAAATGTATCTTATGAAAATGGCGTAAAAGTAGCAATTGGAGGGTTCTTTATACCAAAATTTGATTCTTATAATAACTATTTTCAAAGAGTTACTTACCGAGGTGGTTTCAAATATGAAAATACAGGTTTAGTAATTAATAATACGGCTATAAAAGACAAATCAGTTACTTTAGGATTTGGACTGCCTATTTCTGGCACTTTTTCAAGTTTGAATTTAGGCGCAGAATATGGTTCAAGAGGAACTACAGGTAACGGCTTAATTAAAGAAAATTATTTTTCTATAAATATCGGCTTGTTATTTAACGATAAATGGTTCAGAAAAACATTATATAACTAGTATAATGAAAAAGTTAGTTGAATATTTTGCTGTCTTTTTAGCAATTTTGTTTCTGCAAAGTTGCGAAAGTAACTTAAAAGAAGTTCAACGAATTTATAAAACATCATTTGTTCCAACAGGCGAAGCAGATTCAATTAACTTGAGATATACAGATTCTGGAAGAGTAAAATCCATCTTACAGAGTTTAAAAATGATTGATTATTCTACAGCAAAAAATCCGTTTGTTGAATTTCCAAAATCCGTTTTAGTAACACTTATTGACGCAAATGGTAATAAAACTACAGTTGTTGCAGATAAAGCCATTTCGTACAAAAAAACAGAAGTAATTGATTTGATTGGGAATGTGAAAATTCAAACCTACGATGGAAAAGTTTTAGAAACCAATCAATTGTATTTTGACCAAAAAAACGAATGGTTTTTTACAGAAGAAGCATTTACTTTTAAAGACGCTGACGGAAGTTATCTCCAAGGAATAGGGATTGATTTTAGCAAAGACTTTAAAATCTTCAACATGCAAAATAATAATGGAGAAGTCAATAACATGTAATTTTACAACTATGAAATATTTTAAATACACTCAATACTTATATTTAATAGCTTCACTACTTTTTTTAATTTCAATAATCGATAAAGCTTATGAAAATCAAGATTTTAGTTTGCAAGCAATTATAGCTGTAGGATTCGCTATCATGTTTTTTGTACGACGCAGTTTCGTTAAAAAAATGGAAAACAACAAAAAAAACTTATAAAAAATCGACAATACTATTTTATTATTAAATAGATAATTGTATTTTCGCCCTCTGAATAAAAAAAATCAATATAAAAATGGCAATTTTATCAAAAATTAGACAACGTTCTATCTTATTAGTTCTAATCATAGCATTAGCGTTATTTTCATTTGTATTAGCAGATGTAATTAAAAGCGGTGGATTTGGCGGTGGTTCAAATAACATTGGTTCAATCAATGGAACAAAATTTGAGTACCAAGAATTCATGAATAAAGTAGCTAATGTTGAAAAACAACAACAAGGTGTTAGCGGAACTCAAGCTTTAAATTCAGTTTGGGAACAAGAAGTGAGAAAAGTATTATTATCTGAACAATACGATAAAATTGGATTATTGTTAGGGAAAGAGCAATTAATGGCGGTTATTAAAAACGATCCACAATTGTCTCAATCACCACAGTTTTTAAATGCTGCAGGTAAATTTGACGATAAAAAATTTGCAGAATATATTAACTCTTTACAAAGTGCTCCAGACCAAACACAATGGAATAGCTGGAAAGCTTATGAAGTTCAAATTGAAGATTTTGCTAAAGAGCAAATTTATAACACGTTGATTAAATCAAGTGTGTATACTACTAAAGCAGAAGGAAAATTAAAATACGAAAGAGATAATAATAAAGTTGATTTTGATTATGTAGCTTTAGCATTTTCTACAGTTAGTGACGACCAAGTAAAGGTTACTGATGAGGAAATTATGGCTTACATGAAGAAAAACCCTAAAAAATTCAAATCGGACAATACTAGATCTGTTGAATATGTATTAGTTGAAAACAAACCATCTGCTGCTGATGAAGCAGTAATGAAATCTAAAATTGATGGATTTGTAAATGGTAAAATTGAATTTAAAAACGGAGTAAACGACACAATTCCTTCATTCCGTGCCGCAACAAATGTAGCCACATATGTAAATAAATATTCAGAAATTAAATTTGATTCTACTTATTTAGCTAAAAAGGATATTAATCCTCAATTTGCAGAACAATTATATGCATTAGCACCAGGACAAGTTTTCGGTCCTTATACTGATAATGGGTATTCAAAATTATCAAGAGTTGTTGGAAGAAAATCTGGCGCTACAGCTAAAGTTAGTCATATTTTAATTGCATATAAAGGTGCTATGCAAGCCGCTCCAACAGTTAAATTAACTAAAGAAGAAGCTAAGGCTAAAGCTGAAAGTTTATTAGCGCAGGTTAATGCAAACCCTTCAAGTATTGCTATGTTAGCTATGATAAATTCTGACGATCAAGGTTCAAAACAAAATGGTGGAGTATATGATAATGTGGCTCCAAAACAAATGGTTAAACCTTTTGATGATTTCTTATTTGGTAATCCAGTAGGTAAAACAGGAGTAGTAGAAACGGATTTTGGTTTCCATGTAATGAAAGTTGATGGAAAGAATGATGCGGTATTATTAGCTACAGTAGCTTTAAAAATTCAACCTTCAGAACAAACAGAAGATGTTAACTATAATAAAGCATTAAAAGTAGAATCTGATGCTACAGCTAGTGGTCTTGAAAAAGCAGCGAAAACATCAGGTTTAAAAATTGCACCAGTTACTAGTGTAAAAGCATATGACGAAAATGTTGCCAATTTAGGTTTACAAAGACAAATTGTTACATGGGCATTCAATGATGATACTAATATCAATGATGTAAAACGTTTTGATATTGTGAATCAAGGATTTGCTATAGTAAAATTAAAATCTAAAAATGATGAAGGGTTATTGCCTTTAGAAGTTGCAAAACAACAAGTTGAGCCATTAATCAAAAATGAGAAAAAAGCTGCAATTCTTAAAAAGAAAATGACAGGTACTACTTTAGAAGCAATTTCAAAATCTACAGGTTCTTCTATAGCTCCAGCTATTGGTGCAACTATGGCTTCACCAGTTATTCCTAATTTAGGATACGAACCAAAAGTGGTAGGCGCTGCAATAGGATTAGCTTCAGGTAAAACATCTAAAGTGATTGAAGGAAATTCTGGTTTATTTATGGTAAGAACTAAAACACTTACAAAAGCACCAGTTGTGAATGACTACAAAACGCAAATTGATCAATTGAATCAGCAAACAAAAGGTTCTGCTTCATATAGAATAGTTCAAGGATTAAAAGATAAAGCCAAAATTGAAGACAATAGAGGTAAATTCTAAAAATATAAATTGAAAAATAAAAAAAGGGCTGATTTATTCAGCCCTTTTTTTATTTTTGTAAAAAGTTAATATGTCATTTATATAATCTTTATATAAAATTTTTGGCGTACACACTGAAATTAAAACAAGTGAAAAGGCGACAACTAATTCTCCAAAAATGAAAAAATTTTTAATAGTTGGTTTAGGTAATATAGGTTCGGAATATGTTAATACTAGGCATAATATTGGATTTAAGGTATTGGATTATTTTGCCAATCAAGAGAGTATTTCTTTTCAAACCCAAAAATTAGGCGATGTAGCTGAGTTTAAAATTAAAGGGCGAACTGCCATTTTACTGAAACCAAATACGTTTATGAATTTAAGTGGAAAAGCTGTAAAATATTGGATGGAAAAAGAAAATATTGAAAAGGAAAATCTACTAATAATTACAGACGATTTAAACTTATCTTTTGGAAGTATCAGAATAAAAACAAAAGGCTCTGACGGTGGACATAATGGTCTTAAAAACATACAGCTTTTATTAAATACCACAGAATATCCACGCTTTCGATTTGGAATTAGTGATGCTTTCAAAAAAGGAAAACAAATTGATTACGTTTTAGGCGAATGGTCTGCCGAAGAAAAAGAAGCTTTAAAAGAAAGATTAAGCATCTCATCTGAAATAATAAAATCATTTGTCTTATCGGGATTAAATACTACAATGAATTTATATAATGGAAAATAAATTAAGATTTTCATAATTTAATATGTTTTTTTATATTGATTTTTTATTATATTTGTCTGTTTATAAACCAAATTCTTAAATAAAATGAAAAAAATTACTTTACTCCTTTCGTTTTTAATTTGCTTTAGCACTATAGCTTTTGCTCAAATTGACAAGAAAGAAAAAACTGTTTTTGGAAAAAAAATTAATCCTGAATTTATTGCTCCATCTGGACATATTAGATGTGCGTCTACTGAATATGAGCAATATTTAAGAGAACAAAATCCAAAAATGGAATCAAGAGAACAATTTGAAAATTGGATGGCTCAAAAAATCGAGGAGCAAAGAGCAATTCAGAATGTCGCTTCTCAAAGTGGTGGAATTATTTATATTCCAGTTGTGGTTCATGTGATTCATAATGGTGATGCATATGGTACTAATGAGAATATTACAGATGAACAAGTTCAGTCTCAAATAACTGTAATGAACCAAGATTACAGAAAATTATCTGGAACTCCTGGATTCAATTCTAATGCAGTCGGAGCTGATACTCAAGTAGAATTTGTTTTAGCAAAGGTGGATTTAAATGGTAATCCTACAAATGGTATAAATAGAGTAAATTTATGTCAAGATTCTTGGTCCACTGCAGATATAAATTCTATTGTTAAGCCTACTACAATTTGGGATCCTACTCAATATATGAATATGTGGTCTGTTAATTTTACTGACGGAAGTTTATTAGGGTATGCACAATTTCCTGAATCTAGTTTGGCGGGAATGAGTACAGCTGCTCAAAATGCTAATTCTGATGGTGTTGTTGCAGGTTATAAATTTTTCGGAAGTTCATCTTTAGCTACTGGTGCTTTTCAAGCGCCTTATGATAAAGGAAGAACGATGACACATGAAGTAGGACACTTTTTAGGATTAAGACATATTTGGGGTGACAATACTGCTTGTCCAGCTACGAATACTGCAAATGATAAAGATTATGTTGCTGATACTCCAGCGGCTAATGCTTCTAATTTTGGATGTCCAGCTAATACAAACACTTGTCCATCAAATCCAGGAAATGATATGATTGAAAATTATATGGATTATACGGATGATACCTGTATGAATATTTTCACAACGGGTCAAAAAGCTAGAATTACAACTGTAATGAATAACTCTCCAAGAAGATCTACATTAAAAACATCAGTAAAAGATGTAGCTATTCCTTTATTTGCAAATGATGCTGAGGTTAAAATTGAAGCGTATTGTTCTACAGCAGCTTCAAACCCTTGTACTCCAGCTAATCAACATCAAATATTATTGTATAACAGAGGTACAGCAAACTTAACTTCAGCTACGATTAATTATAATGTTAATGGAGCTGCTAATACACCAGTTAACTGGACAGGTACTTTATTGCCGAACAAGTATGCAATGGTTACTTTTTCAACAACTCAATCATCTGGTACTTTAAATGTTTCGATTGCTACTACAAACGGTGTGGCTGATCAAAGAGCTTCAAATAATACTGCTACTTCAGCATTTACTTTTTCTGCTCCAGTACCACCTACAAATTACGCGTTTACAAGTTATGTTTATAATTTACAAGGTGATAGATGGGGAGCGGAAACAACTTGGAATTTAAAAAATGCATCAGGTACAGTTTTATATTCTGGGGGTCCTTATACAAATTTAGCAGCTGGCCAAACACCTCCTCCAATTGTTCAAAACTGGACATTACCAGCTAATGGTTGTTATACATTTTCTATCTTTGATTCTTATGGAGATGGAATTGATCCAGGAACTTATAGTATTTCAACTAATTCGGGTGCTTCAATTGTAGCTTCTGGTGGTGCGTTTACAAATATTGACGTTACTTCATTTACAAATACAGCTCTTTATTCTGAATCTTTTGATATATTTGAATCGGTTTCTTTATATCCTAATCCAGCAAAAGATAGAGTTACAATTGCTATTCCTCAAGGTATAGATGTAACAGGTAATTTTGATGTATATAATGCAATAGGTCAAAAAATTACTACTAAAAAAGTAACTACTGAAAACGATTTGACAATCAATACAAATAATTACCAAGCAGGAATTTATTTTATTAATTTAACTATCGGAGAATTCTCTAAAACATTACGTTTTATAAAAGAGTAATTTTTTAATATTTTTTCATAAAAAGGATTGGTTTTTGCCAATCCTTTTTATTTTTGCATAAATATATAATTGACTTTGAAAATATATCAATCTCTTAACGAATTTAAGCCATCTAAAAAAACAATTGTCACCCTTGGGACATTTGATGGAGTTCATTTGGGGCATACCGCTATTTTAGATAAAATTTGTAACATAGCCAAACAAGAAAATTTAGAAAGTGTTTTGCTTACTTTTTTTCCACATCCAAGGTTTGTTGTAAATAATGATGAGGAAATTAAATTATTAAATACGATGTCTGAAAAAGCCATTTTGCTCGAACAAAAAGGCATTCAAAATTTTATAATTCATCCATTTGATAAGTTGTTTTCTGAATTATCACCAAGAGAATTTGTAGAAAAAGTTTTGGTAAACCAATTAAATATTCAGAAAATTATTATTGGATATGACCATAAGTTTGGAAAAAACAGAGCTGCCGATTTTAATGATTTAATTGCTTTTGGTAAAGAGTTTGGTTTTGAAGTAGAAGAAATTTCAGCCAAACAAGTCGATGAAGTTGCTGTAAGTTCAACAAAAATTAGAAATTCGCTTTTAGAAGGTAATATTTCATTAGCGAACGCATATCTTGGATATTCCTATATGTTGTCTGGAATTGTTGTAAAAGGCAATCAATTAGGAAGAACAATTGGGTTTCCAACAGCAAATATTGAGGTTTCAGAAAACTATAAACTAATCCCTAAAAATGGGGTTTATATAGTAACTGCAATTGTAAATAATCAAACTATTTTTGGGATGATGAATATCGGAATTAAACCTACTTTAGGTGATAATGTTCCGTCAATAGAAGTACATTTATTAAATTTCTCAGAAGATATTTATGGGCAAAAAATTCAAGTAAATGTAATTGAGCGACTTAGAGACGAACAAAAATTCGAATCTTTCGAAGCGCTTAAATCGCAATTAGAAATTGATAAAACAAATACACTTGACTATTTTAAAAAAGGGAAATCGTAACTAATTAATTTACAAGATTGTCTATTTTTTAAAGCCACATCTTCCTTATCTAAATTAATAAAAACTTAGCGCATAAATTTTTTCTTCAAATGTAAATTAGTACTTTTGAGGCATTAATTTATGATTTTATGAGTCTTACCAAACATAACTGGACGAAAGAAGAAATAATTGCTATTTACAATAAACCATTAATGGATTTGTTGTTTGA
>NZ_JAGNYF010000014.1:0-28731 GCF_017985075.1 Flavobacterium sp. | reverse complement strand
TTCTTCAAATGTAAATTAGTACTTTTGAGGCATTAATTTATGATTTTATGAGTCTTACCAAACATAACTGGACGAAAGAAGAAATAATTGCTATTTACAATAAACCATTAATGGATTTGTTGTTTGATGCGGCTTCAATTCACAGAAAATATCACGATCCTAATACGGTTCAAGTGTCTACACTTTTATCTATAAAAACGGGTGGTTGCCCTGAAGATTGTGGGTATTGTCCGCAAGCGGCAAGATATCATACCGATATTGAAGGAAATGACTTAATGTCTGTTTCACAAGTAAAAGCACAAGCCTTAAGAGCCAAATCTTCAGGTTCTTCTCGTGTTTGTATGGGTGCGGCTTGGCGTAATGTTAAAGATGGTCCAGAATTTGATCAAGTGTTAGAAATGGTTCGTACCATTAATAAATTGGATATGGAAGTATGTTGTACTTTAGGTATGATAACTGAAAATCAAGCACATCGTTTAGCAGAAGCAGGATTATATGCCTACAATCATAATTTAGATTCCTCTGAAGAATATTATAAAGAAGTAATTTCAACTCGTGGTTTTGAAGACAGACTTGAAACTATTGAAAACGTTAGGAAAACCAATGTTACGGTGTGTAGCGGTGGAATTATTGGAATGGGTGAAAGCATTGAAGATAGAGCAGGTATGTTAGTAGCACTTTCTACATTAAACCCACAACCAGAATCGGTGCCAATTAATGCTTTAGTTGCGGTTGAAGGTACACCACTTGAAGATGAAAAACCTGTTGAAATATGGGAAATGATTCGTATGGTAGCTACTACAAGAATTATTATGCCTGAAACGCAAGTACGTCTATCTGCAGGAAGAACCAATATGAGTAGAGAAGGACAAGCGATGTGTTTCTTTGCAGGTGCCAATTCTATTTTTGCAGGTGATAAATTGCTTACTACACCAAATCCTGATGTAAATGAGGATATGAAAATGTTTGAAATGCTTGGATTAAATCCGCAAAAACCATTCATTAAAAAAATGCAACCTGAAACAGTAGAAGCACAAGATTCTAAATTTGAAGCTTTAGGCGAGAAACCAAAATGGAGTCGACCAGAGCATAAAATTGAAAGAAATTTAGAAGCTTCTGGAAAAAAGTAAGCTATAAATTCTAAAGAAATATAAAATCCCATGCCTTTTTAGGTATGGGATTTTTTAATTATCTGTAAAAAATTTACTGCGTTACAATTTGCAACGTTTCGCGGCTAATTTGTTTTACTAAAACGTTCTTGTCTTTTTCAATTACTTCTGCTGAAATGGCATCAAAATGACGAATGGTGTATAAAGAAACGTTTTCATTATAAGAAACTTTGAATTTTTTTGATAAAATGGTTTTCAAATCTTTAAATTTATCAAAGGTGTCTTCAATGCAAACGGAAAAACTAATAGCTGTATTTTGAATTAAACTTACTTTAATTTTATGTTTATGAAATAAAGCGAATATTTCACTAATATTTTCTTCCATTATAAATGAAAAATCAATTGAGGAAAGCGATACTAAAATTTGATTTTTCTTTACAATAAAACAAGATGTTTTAGGTTCTAAATCTACGCCAGTTCCTACTTTAGTTCCTGGTAATGTTGGGTTTAGAAATGATTTTACATACAACGGAATTTCTTTTTTTTGTAAAGGTTGTAACGTTTTTGGATGTATTACGCTTGCGCCATAAAAGGCCAATTCTATTGCTTCTCTATACGAAATTTGATTTAGTAACACAGCATTTTCAAAATACCTTGGATCGGCATTTAAAACACCAGGAACGTCTTTCCATATCGTCACACTTTCTGCACCTAAGCAGTAAGCAAAAATGGCAGCCGTATAATCCGATCCTTCACGACCTAACGTAGTAGTAAAGTTATTTTCATCTGCACCAATAAATCCTTGGGTTATAAACAACGATTTTTTTCTATTTATTTTAGAAATCAATTTTTGAGTGTATTCCCAATTTACATTGGCATCTCTGTAATTAGCATCCGTTTTAATATAATGACGCACATCTAACCATTGGTTTGTAATTCCTGCAGCATTTAAATAATGACTCACAATTGTGGTAGAAACCATTTCTCCAATACTAATAATTTGATCGTACACAAAAGGATAATTTGGAGATTTATTGCTTCTAACAAAATATTCTAAATCATCAAAATGCGTGTTTACGTCAAAAAACACCTCGTGCTCCTCATCATCAAATAAATCTAATAAAATTTGATTGTGATATTTTCTGATGTCTTGTAAAGAAGCATATAATTCGTTCGACTTTTCAAAGTAATTTTTAATTACTACTTCAAGTGCATTTGTAGTCTTTCCCATAGCGGAAATCACTAACATTACATCTTCGTAACCAACGGTTTGTAATACATTTAATACGTTTTTTATTCCTGCAGCATCTTTTACAGAAGCGCCCCCAAATTTAAATATTTTCATAACTTATCAATTACAATATTAAAATTTCAAATCCCAAATGATTATTGAATTTTAATTCGTTGTTTTTTCTATATTATTTATAAATGTCTCAATTCCTATTTCATCCATATGAACCACGCGCCAATCATCTAAAACAGATGCTCCACTTTTCTTGTAAAATTCAATTGCAGGTGTGTTCCAATCTAACACATTCCATTCTATTCGTCTTACGTTATCTTTTTTGCCTTGTTTTATAATTTCGGTATATAATGCAAATCCAGCGCCAGTTCCTCTGTTTTTTTCTCTAACTATTAAATCTTCTAAATGGATGGTTTTTCCCTTCCATGTTGAAAATCGATAATAATACAAAGCTACACCAATAATTTCATTTTGCACTTCTGCTACAAAAGTATAAAATAATGGATTTTCAGAAAAGCCATCTCGCACTAAATCTTCTACAGTTACAACCACCGCATTCGGTTCTTTTTCAAAAATAGCTAATTCTTTAATTAAAGCCAAAACTTCTGGCATATCTTCTGGTATTCCTTTTCTTATAATCATTTTTTCTTGAAGCTATTTCCTGCTTTCCACTATATCTTTTTATTTTATGTTGCCTTCGAGAGCCTCAGTCAACATAAAATAAAAAGGATGCCGTTGCAATCAGGGCTATTTTACATACGTTTTTCAATACATTCTTCTGCAAAAATACATATACACAAACAACTTTCTAAATTAATTTCGCATTATCACAAAAATAACGATATTTGTGCAACAATTCAACTCAATCGATTTCGTAATGGAACAAAGCAACAAAACCTTAGGTGAATACATCATCGAAAATCAAAATGCATTTCAATATTCGTCTGGCGAATTATCCCGAATTATCAACTCCATCCGTTTAGCAGCAAAAGTAGTCAACTACAAAGTAAACAAAGCAGGTTTAGTGGATATTGTAGGTGCTGCTGGAGATCAAAACATTCAAGGTGAAGACCAACAAAAACTGGATGTTTATGCCAATGAAGTATTTATTCAAACATTAATAAACCGAGAAATTGTTTGCGGAATTGCGTCTGAAGAAAACGACGATTTTATAACCGTAGCAGGTTCAGATAAAAGTCATAATAACAAATATGTGGTATTAATGGATCCGCTTGACGGCTCTTCAAATATTGATGTTAACGTATCCGTTGGAACAATTTTTTCAGTTTACAGAAGAATTACACCAGTTGGAACACCAGTAACTTTAGAAGATTTTTTACAACCAGGAATCAATCAAGTAGCTGCTGGGTATGTTATTTATGGTACGTCAACTATGTTGGTATACACAACCGGTTGTGGCGTTAACGGATTTACCTTAAATCCAGCTATCGGAACGTTTTATTTGTCGCATCCCAATATGAAATTTCCAGAAAATGGAAGTATTTATTCTATAAATGAAGGAAATTATGTGCATTTTCCTCAAGGGGTGAAAAATTACCTAAAATATTGCCAATTAGAAGAAAACGACCGACCATATACCTCAAGATATATAGGAAGTTTAGTATCTGATTTTCATAGAAATATGATAAAAGGTGGCATTTATATTTATCCAACCAGTTCTAAAGCGCCAAAAGGAAAATTACGTTTGTTATACGAATGCAATCCAATGGCATTTATTGCCGAACAAGCAGGAGGAAAGTCTTCTGACGGATTTGGTAGAACTATGGAAATTATCCCAACCGAATTGCACCAACGCGTTCCGTTTTTCTGCGGCGTAAAAAGTATGGTAGAAAAAGCAGAGGAATTTATGGAACAAGCTAAATAAAAATTCAAAGAGACAGAAATGTCGCTTTTTTATTTCCTAAAAATTCTGTAAGTTTGAAAAACCTTTTAAAAGAAATGGTATGCAAGAATTTTTAATATATTTCAATATGGGACTAAAGCACGTGTTAGATATCGCGGCTTATGATCATATCGTTTTTCTAATTGCGTTACTAATTCCGTACACCTTTAAAGATTGGAAACGCGTGTTTTTATTGGTAAGTTTGTTTACTTTAGGACATACTTTAGCCTTGATTTTATCTGTTTTTGGGGTGGTTTCTATTTCGGTAACTGTTGTAGAATTCCTAATTCCAATCACTATATTAATCACTGCTTTATATCATTTGTTTACCGCTGGCAAATCGGCAAAAAAAGACACTATAACTTTTGTAGCAATAGTAACAGTGTGTTTCGGATTGATTCACGGGCTTGGATTTTCAAATTATTTTAATACCATAATGGTAGGTTCTGGAATGACTAAGTTAGTGCCTTTATTAGAATTTGCTTTAGGAATTGAGGCCGCTCAACTAATTGTGGTTCTTGCCGTATTGCTTCTTGCGTATATTCTTCAAACTTTTTTTCGTTTTTCAAAAAGAGATTGGGCTTTGGTATTGTCAGGATGTATAATTGGTGTAGTTTTGCCAATGATATTACAAAGCGAAATTTTTAAGTAAAACGGAACCTTTTCCCTTTTACCCTAAACCCTTCACCTAAACAATGAAAGAAAAGAAAAAATTAAAATACGATTTAGCCTATTTGCGCATCGCATCAGAATGGGGAAAATTATCTTATTGCAAACGTAAACAAGTAGGGGCTATTATTGTTAAAGATAAAATGATAATTTCTGACGGCTATAATGGTACACCAAGTGGCTTTGAAAATTGTTGTGAAGATGAAGAGAATCTAACAAAGTGGTACGTACTTCACGCAGAGGCAAATGCCATATTAAAAGTGGCGCGTTCTACACAATCTTGTGAAGGGGCTACTTTGTATATTACCCTTTCACCTTGTAAAGAGTGTAGCAAATTAATTCATCAATCTGGTATAAAACGTGTGGTGTATTTAGATGAATACAAAGACACTTCAGGTGTAGATTTTTTAAGAAAAGCAGGTGTAGAAGCCGAACATTTGCAAGAAATTTATGAGTAAACATCAAAATAAATTTTATATTTATATACCTATAATCATCGCCTTGTCCTTTGCGGGTGGAATGCTATTGGGAAGTAAATTAGATGTTTTACAACAAACCAACTTAGGTTCAAAATCTGCAGGAAAATTAAAGCTTAATAAATTACTTGATTTTATTGATAAAGAATATATAGATGAAGTAAATACCGATTCTATTGTAGATTTAACAGTTTCCGGAATTTTAGAAAATCTCGACCCCCATTCTATTTATATTCCAAAAGAACAATTGGCGGCTGTAAATGAAAGTATGGAAGGAAATTTTGTAGGCATTGGCGTAAATTTTTATATGTATAAAGACACGTTAACTGTTATTAAACCCATTCCAAGCGGACCTTCTGCAAAAGCAGGAATACAATCAGGAGATAGAATTTTATTTGCTAATAATAAGCAACTTTTCAAAAAAAAATACCAATCAGAAAATTTATTTCCAATTTTAAAAGGCGAAATTGATACGCCTGTTAATTTGGTAGTGTATAGAAAATCTGAAAACAGAAAATTTAAAGTAACAGTTGTTAGAAATTTAATTCCAGTTAAAAGTATAGATGTTGCCACAAAAATAAACAATAAAACAGGTTATATTAAAGTAAATCGATTTGCCGAAACTACTTATAGTGAATTTCATAACGCTTTAGTTTCTTTAAAAAAGCAAGGAATTAAAGAAGTAATTATTGATTTAAGAGAAAATGGTGGCGGTTACTTAGAAATGGCTGTTGCAATGGCCGATGAATTCTTAAAAGACAAGCAAGTAATCGTTAAAACAAAAAATAAAAAAGGAAATGTAGATGTGTCTTACGCTACTTCAAAAGGTATTTTTGAAACAGGACGTGTGTATGTATTAATTGATGAAAATAGTGCCTCGGCAAGTGAAATTTTCGCAGGTGCCATTCAGGATAACGACAGAGGAACTATAATTGGACGTCGTTCTTTCGGAAAAGGATTGGTGCAACGCGAAATGAAAATGAATGATGGTTCTGCAGTACGATTAACCATTGCAAGATATTACACACCTTCAGGTAGAAGTATTCAAAAACCCTATGAAGACAAAGGCGAAAAGTATTTTAACGAATTTGAAAAGCGTTTTTTAAGTGGCGAATTATACGAAGCAGATAGCATTAAAGTAGCCGATAGTTTAAAATTTAAAACCAAAAAAGGCAGAATAGTATACGGCGGTGGTGGAATTATCCCTGATGTATTTGTACCGATTGAAAAAAATCACAATAAAGAAGGTTTAGAATTACTTCTGCAATCGGAAATAATGAGCTATTATGCTTTTGAAAAATTAGATGAAAATCGAGCATTTTTCAGTAAAATGAATGCGACACAATTAAAAAACGAATTGTTTAAAAAGGACAAGTATTTTTCTCAATTTAAAGAGTATATTGCTTCAAATGGCTTGCTTTTTAATATTTCTAATCAAAAGGAACAAGTGCTAACGTATTTATATGCTGAATTTTCTAAACAATTATTTAATGACACTTCGTATTATCAAATTGTACTTCCAAAAGACAAAATGATTACTAAAGTGTTAGAAAAGCAAAAATAATTTAAGAAAACCTTTACATACTTTGTCTTTTGCTTAACAGATGGCTATTTTAAATAGTTTATTTTTGATTTTCTAAACTTAATGTATGAAAATTAAAATTACGCTATTTCTTTTCTGTTGTTTTCAAATTTGTTTTTCTCAAAATATAAAAGGAAATGTTCGGGTTAATAATTTACCAATTCATAATGTTGAGGTAATTAATACAAATAGCAAAGAAGTTATAAATACAAATCAAGAAGGTGCTTTTGAAATAAAAGCTGCAACAGGAAATTGGATTACATTTTACCATAAAAATTATGATGTCGTAAAAATATATGTGGATTCGTTATTTGATTACTCTAAAAGTTTAGAAATTAAATTATCCGAAAAATCAATTAAGATTGAAGAAGTTTTGGTCGAAAAAAAACAACCTTTTTTAAAAGGATTGAAAACAGGAATGCCTGTTATTCCATATAACAAACCAAGTGTGAGTTTTTCGGATGGAACTGTAAATACACCAGTAGACTTTTTTCAAGTTTTCGGACTTATTAAAAAACTATTTAAGAATAAAGATAAAGTCGCTTTTAAACCAAAAGAGCCTGTTCAGTTTAGAACTTTTACAGCTCAAAGTTATAGTAATGAGTTTTTAATTAAGAGTTTGAAGCTAAAACAAGAAGAAATTGAAGAATTTCTAAATTATTGTAGTTTTGATTCCAAATCAAAAGAAGCAGTTGAAAATTCAGATAAATTAATTTTGCTACAATTTTTAATTGAAAAATCTGAAGAATTTAAAAAACTATATCAAAAATAACAAATTATTCCTTCACAGCATCGTGAACCTGAACAGGTTTTCCATCATTCCATAAAGTTAATACATCGGTTGCAGCACTTGCGCCACTTCCAGCAGCAATAACAAGTTGACTTCTATGTCCAGCCAAAGTTCCGATAGCATAAATACCTTCAGTTACCAAATGATCATTATTTTCTAACTGAATTCTATTTTTCTCAGGTGCTGCTTTTTTGTGTGGAATAATGTAGTTTTCCAATCCTTCAATCGTAAATGGATTTCCAGCGCCAATACCAATCATAATTAGTTTTGAATGATAGGTGTTTTTATTTGTAGTAATTGTGAAGTTACCAAATTCACCAGAAATTTTCAAAACTTTCTCGTTTTCAAATTGTAAAATTTGTGGATATAAATTTTGTAAATGTTCCAAACTACAATTTAATAAATTACGACCTAAAGTTCCAGGCGCAATTCCGTATGCATTATTAAATAAGGCGTTTTGTAAAGAAGAGGCTTTCTGATGTGCAATAATTCCGATTTTTTTGTCCATCATAAAAGATTTCTCTTTAGCTGAACCAAAAATTAATGCAGCTGAAACTCCAGAAACTCCGCCGCCAATTATTAAAACGTCAAACATATTATTTTGTTTGTTCTACTACTTTTTTCGCAACTCTAAAAAGTGTTACGATAAGGATAGCGCAAAATGAAGCAATAATTCCAATTATAGCAATTGTACTTTCTCCTTCAAATGGTTTTTCAAAATCAATTTTTGTAGCATTAAAAATAATTGTGATTACTGATAATGCGATAATAATGTAACTAAATATTTTCATTTTTCATTTTTTTTAGTCGCCTGAGGTTCTCGATGGCAACGATTTATTCTAAATTTATATAAACAATCCTTTTACGTTAGCTGCAAATAGCTTGATTGAAATGGCTAACAAAATTACGCCAAAAACTTTTCTAATTACACCTAAACCATTTACACCTAATAATTTTTCAATCTTACCGGACGATTTTAATACACCATATACTAAAATAACGTTAATTAAAATGGCAATAATTATGTTAATTTTATCGTAAGCCGCTCGTAAAGACAATAAAGTCGTCATAGTTCCTGCACCGGCAATCAATGGAAAGGCGATAGGAACTATGGAAGCAGTAGATGGATTATCTTCTTTATATAATCGTACCCCTAAAATCATTTCTAAAGCTAAGAAAAAAAGCACAAACGAACCTGCAACAGCAAACGAGTTGGCGTCAATACCAATTAATTTTAATATTTCTTCTCCCACAAATAAAAAGGCAATCATAATGATAGCTGAAACTATAGTTGCTTTTTCTGATTGTATATGTCCAATTTTACTTCGTAAATCTACAATAATAGGAATACTCCCTAAAATATCAATTACAGCAAATAATATCATCGATATGGTAAAAACTTCTTTCCAGTCAATCATAAAATGTTTTTTGCAAAGATACGGATTAAGTTCAATTGGCGTGTTTTCAAATTGAAATTTGCCGTATTTAATTCCTATCTTTGCGCTTTAAATAAAATAAATATGTTTCAACTTCAAAAAACCATTGTTTCTGAAGAAATTTTAGAAAAAGATTTTGTTTGTAATTTATCTGCTTGCAAAGGCGCGTGTTGTGTAGATGGCGATGCGGGTGCTCCTTTAACCCAAGAAGAGACTCAAATTTTAGCAGCTATTTATCCGAAAGTGAAACCCTTTTTACGAAAAGAAGGTATTGCGGCTATTGAAGCACAAGGAACACACGTTATCGGAACGGATGGCGAATTAGAAACTACATTAATTGATGGGAAAGATTGCGCGTATGTGATTTTCGACAATAAAACCGCACTTTGCGGGATTGAACAAGCCTATAATCAAGGAGAAGTAAGTTGGAAAAAACCAGTATCGTGTCATTTATATCCTGTTCGAGTAAAAGAATATTCCGATTTTTCGGCGGTAAATTATCATAAATGGCATATTTGCTCTGACGCTTGTGCTTTAGGAGCAGAATTACAAGTTCCTGTTTATAAATTTGTAAAAGAAGCTTTGGTTAGAAAATTTGGAATCGAATGGTACGAAGAATTAGAAAAAGTAGCCGAAGATTTAAAAAAATAGACCTCAAAAAAACACTTCAAAAAATCGTGTTAGTAGTTGTGTTTTCAGCTGATTAACCCGATTTTTTTATTTTGTTTAACGTTGTTTAATATATTGATAATCAAATAATTATAAAAATATTTTTAATTTTTGTAATAATGTATGATTGTTAAAAACTTAGTCAAATTGTGAATAAGTTTGACTTTTATTATTCAATTGATTTATTGAAATTTGTAGAGTTAAAAATATAGAGAATGTATCTCGCTAAAAATTAAAAAAATCAATTACTTATGTCAATCGTTGAGCCAATTTTACAAGAAAACAAAAACAGATTTGTAATTTTTCCTATCAAACACCACGATATTTGGGAATGGTATAAAAAAATGGAAGCCAGTTTTTGGACAGCTGAAGAAATTGATTTGTCTCAAGATTTAAATGATTGGAATAATAAGTTATCTGATGATGAAAAATACTTCATCAAACACATTTTAGCCTTTTTTGCAGCTTCTGACGGAATTGTAAATGAAAATTTAGCTGAAAATTTCGTAAATGAAGTGCAATATGCGGAAGCTAAATTTTTCTATGGGTTCCAAATTATGATGGAAAACATCCATTCTGAAACTTATTCGCTTTTAATTGATACTTATGTAAAAGATGAAGCTGAGAAAAACGAATTATTCAATGCTTTAGATGTATTTCCTGCAATCAAGAAAAAAGCAGATTGGGCTTTAAAATGGATCGAATCGGATTCTTTTGCAGAACGTTTAATTGCTTTTGCTGCTGTAGAGGGTATTTTCTTCTCTGGAGCATTTTGTTCTATTTACTGGTTGAAAAAACGTGGATTAATGCCAGGTTTAACCTTTTCTAACGAATTAATTTCTCGTGATGAAGGTGTTCATTGTGATTTTGCTGTGCATTTACATAACCACCATTTAGTTAATAAAGTTTCAAAAGATCGTATCAGAACCATTATTGTTGATGCGTTAAATATCGAAAGAGAATTTATTACAGAATCGTTACCTGTTTCATTAATTGGAATGAATGCTGGATTAATGACGCAATATTTAGAATTTGTAGCAGATAGATTATTAGTAGAATTAGGATGCGATAGAGAATACAATACTTCAAATCCGTTTGATTTTATGGATATGATTTCGTTACAAGGAAAAACCAATTTCTTTGAGAAAAAAGTAGCCGAATACCAAAAAGCAGGTGTTATGAATACAGATACTGAGGCACAAAAAATTACTTTTGACGCTGATTTTTAATTTGATATAATTTATGAAAAAAATATTTTTACATATCCTACTACTGTTTAGTTTGGTTGCTAATGCAAAATTCATTGAAGGGATTGTAAAATTCAATGATGGACACGAGGAAACAGGATTGATTAAATCTTTCTTAGAGGAAAGATGGTTTTTTAAACAGTATTCTAAGTCTTTAGAGAAAGATTTGAATTTAGACGATAAGTTCTTAATATTTAAATCTAGCAAAGAAGGAGAAGAAAAAAAGATTTTTATTGATGATGTTGACCAAGTTTCTTTAATTAATGATGACAAAACCTTAGAAATCTTTAAAGTCATATTTTTAAGGGAAGTTAATAAAGATGGAACAATAGCAAGCGAAAGTAAAAAAGTTTATTTGCCACTTTTAAAAGAAGGTAAAATTAATATTTACGGATTCAAGTATCTTGAAAAGGATTGGTCTTCGGGAAGATATGGAGTTCATATTACCCGATCAGAAAGGTTTTATTATCAAAACGCTAATGAAAACTACGCTATAAATTACGGAAATACAGATGAGTTTCTTTCAGATATCTTGTTAGAAAAAGATTTTTGGAAAAAGGTTTTTATAAGAATGGGTAATCCATTAAAGGATTTGTTTAAAGATTGTCCAGAAATGATTACTAAAATAGATATTATGATGGAAAAATATAAAAACAGGGACAAAGATTTTGAAAATAAGGAGAAGTTACTAAAAAAAGAATTTAGAAAACTTCCAAAAGATAAGCAACTTGATTTACTTACCATTCATTATTATGATTTTAATTTTATTGATAGTTTAATCACTGATTATCAAAATTGTAAGTAAAATAAAAATTTTAGTATTATAACACAGATTTCCCCAAATCCTGCTATTCACTTTTCCTAAAACGTAAGTTGCTTTTGTTCTTAAAAAGCGACAAGCCCTTCTTACTGGCAAAAAAATAAGTATTACAAATAACCCGAATCAGTAAAGGGATTTGCTGTTTCAAAAAAACAAAAACTATGTACGTAATTAAAAGAGATGGCCACAAAGAGCCAGTAAGTTTTGACAAAATCACAGACAGAATTAAAAAACTGTGTTATGGTTTAAATGATTTAGTAGATGCTGTAAAAGTAGCTATGCGAGTTATTGAAGGATTGTACGACGGGGTAACTACTTCAGAATTAGATAACTTAGCAGCTGAAACGGCCGCTTCAATGACTATTGCTCACCCTGATTACGCACAATTGGCAGCTCGTATCGCCATTTCCAATTTACATAAAAACACCAACAAATCCTTCTCGGAAACGATGAGTGAAATGTATCATTATGTAAATCCAAGAACCAATCAAGCAGCACCTCTTTTATCAGAAGAAGTACATAAAGTAATTCAAGAAAATGCAGAATATTTAAATTCTCATATCATATATAACAGAGATTTTAACTACGATTATTTCGGATTTAAAACTTTGGAACGTTCGTATTTATTAAAAATTAACGGAAAAATTGTTGAGCGTCCGCAACATATGCTAATGCGTGTTTCTGTAGGAATTCACCTAAATGATTTACCAGCAGTGTTAGAAACCTACGACTTAATGTCGAAAAAATTCTTCACACACGCTACACCAACATTATTTAATGCAGGTACGCCAAAACCTCAAATGTCATCTTGTTTTCTTTTAGCTATGCAAGACGATAGTATCGATGGTATTTATGACACATTAAAACAAACCGCAAAAATTTCTCAATCTGCTGGTGGAATTGGATTATCAATTCATAACGTACGTGCCACAGGTTCATATATTCGAGGGACTAACGGAACTTCTAACGGAATTGTTCCTATGTTGCGTGTGTTTAATGATACGGCGCGTTACGTAGATCAAGGTGGTGGAAAACGTAAAGGAAGTTTCGCCATTTACATCGAAACTTGGCACGCTGATATTTTCGATTTCTTAGATTTGAAAAAGAATACAGGTAAAGAAGAAATGCGTGCTCGTGATTTGTTTTTCGCAATGTGGACATCAGATTTATTTATGAAACGTGTTCAAGAAGACGGACACTGGACCTTAATGTGTCCAAATGAATGTCCAGGTTTATATGATGTGCACGGTGAAGAATTTGAAGCACTTTACACGTCGTATGAAGCAGCAGGAAAAGGAAGAAAAACCATCAAAGCACACGAATTATGGGAAAAAATTCTTGAATCGCAAATTGAAACTGGAACACCATATATGTTGTACAAGGATGCAGCAAATAGAAAATCAAATCAGAAAAATTTAGGTACCATTCGTTCTTCGAATTTATGTACCGAAATAATGGAATTTACTTCCAAAGATGAAATTGCTGTTTGTAATTTAGCCTCACTTTCATTACCTATGTTTGTTGAAAATGGAGCATTTAATCACGAATTATTTTACACCGTTACCAAACGTGTAACTAAAAACTTAAATAAAGTAATTGATAGAAATTATTATCCAGTTGTTGAAGGAGAAAATTCAAATAAGCGTCACCGTCCAATCGGATTAGGCGTACAAGGTTTAGCCGATGCATTTATTATGTTACGATTACCTTTTACAAGTGATGAAGCAAAAACATTAAATCAAGAAATCTTTGAAACTATGTATTTTGCAGCAGTTACTGCTTCTATGGAAATGGCAAAAGAAGAAGGACCTTATTCCAGCTTTGAAGGCTCTCCAATTTCTCAAGGAGAATTTCAACACAATTTATGGGGAATTCAAGATTCAGATTTATCTGGTCGTTGGGATTGGGCGAGTTTAAGAAAAGAAGTAATGGAATTTGGAGTACGTAACTCATTGTTAGTAGCACCAATGCCAACGGCTTCTACTTCTCAAATTTTAGGAAATAACGAAGCATTTGAACCGTATACTTCAAACATTTATACACGTAGAGTATTATCAGGTGAATTTATAGTAGTAAACAAACATTTACTGGAAGATTTAGTAAAATTAGGTTTGTGGACAGAAGATTTAAAACAAGAATTAATGCGTGAAAACGGATCAGTTCAAAATTTAAATATCCCTCAAGATTTAAAAGAATTATACAAAACCGTTTGGGAAATGTCTATGAAAGACATTATTGATATGTCGCGTCACCGTGGGTATTTCGTAGATCAATCGCAGTCGTTAAACTTATTTATGCAAAATGCAAATTATGCAAAATTAACGTCAATGCACTTTTACGCTTGGCAATCAGGTTTAAAAACAGGAATGTATTATTTAAGAACAAAAGCGGCAGTTGATGCGATTAAATTTACTTTAAACAACGATAAAAAAGCAGAACCGATACAAAACATTCAACCTAAAGAACAATTGGAAGTTGTGCAAGCGGTGGAGCCAGTTTCCACTAATGCAATGTCTGCGGAAGAATACAGAGCGATGATTGAATTGGCTAAAAATGCTGGTCCAGAAGATTGCGAAATGTGTGGTTCATAAGTAGAAAAACATAAATTATATTATATAAAACAGTCATTATTTTTAATGACTGTTTTTTTATACCTTTGAAAAAAAATAAAATTATGGCAAAAGAAAAAGGAGTATATACAGGATTAATTGAACAAGATGCCGACGGAAATTTTTTCTGCGGACCATATATGTTAGACTATAAATTAGTGGTTTCAAAGTTTAAAATTGGCGATGAGGTAAATTTGAAAACCGTTATTGAAAATCCAAGTGATAAAAGTTATGATAAGTACCCAAAAAAATCAAGTTTGTTTTTCTTATCTAATTTAAAAGAGTAAATTTAAATCCTTCAATACGAAGGATTTTTTTATTTCAAAATTCCTATCTTCGTATTTCTAAAACCGAACACAATGATGAAGTGGGAACAACTTTTGTCTTTAAAACGACAAGGCGATACGAGTAAAAGATTACGAAAAGAACAAGACGACACCCGTTTGGGTTTTGAAGTAGATTATGATAGAATTATATTTTCTTCAGAATTTCGTTTGCTTCAAGACAAAACACAAGTAATTCCGCTTTCAAAAACAGATTTTGTTCACACGCGTTTGACACATAGTTTGGAAGTTTCTGTTGTTGGTAGATCTATTGGAAGATTGGTTGGAAAAAAAATTTTAGAAAAATATCCACATTTACAAGAAATACACGGCTATCAATTAAATGATTTTGGTGCGATTGTAGCTGCAGCCTGTTTGTCGCACGATATTGGAAATCCTCCATTTGGTCATTCCGGAGAAAAGGCAATTGGAGAATATTTTTCTTCAGGAAGTGGACAGAAATACAAGTTGGATGTAACTGAAAAAGAGTGGCAAGATATTGTTGATTTTGAAGGAAATGCAAATGGTTTTTCTATCTTAACATCAAACAGAGAAGGCGTGGAAGGCGCTTTGCGATTATCTTATGCTACTTTAGGAACGTTTATGAAATATCCGAAAGAAAGTTTGCCTAAAAAGCCAACTTCAAATATTTGTGATAAAAAGTACGGATTTTTTCAACAAGACAAACAATTCTTTCAAGAAGTAGCTTCAGAATTAGGTATGATTTCGAACAAATCAAATCCTGATGTAGGTTATTTTCGTCATCCTTTAGCCTTTTTAGTTGAAGCGGCTGATGATATTTGCTACACAATTATTGATTTTGAAGACGGCATAAAATTAGGTTTAATTAATGAAGACTTCGCTTTAGAATATTTAATAAAGTTGGTTCAAAAATCTATCGATTCTAAAAAATACAACGAATTAACAACCAAAGAAGACCGAATTAGTTATTTGCGTGCACTAGCAATTGGCAGTTTAATAAATGATGCAGTTTCTGTATTTATGGAAAATGAAACTGCCATATTGAAAGGCGAATTTTCAGTTTCTTTAATGGATAAAAGTCAATACAAAGCACAAATTTCTGATATTATTGAAATTAGCGTCAAAAACATTTACCAATCAAAAGAAGTAATTGAAAAAGAAATCATTGGATATAAAGTTATTCATACGCTTTTAGATGTTTTTATTCAAGCATATATTCAAACTTCAACTAATTCTGGTACAAATTTCGATAAATTAATAATGAATATCCTTCCAGAAAAATACAAAGGAAATAAAGAAACAATGTATGATAAATTATTAAATATTTGTCAGTTTGTTTCATTGTTAACTGACGGAAAAGCCATTGAAATTTATAAAATTATCAATGCAACTAAAATATAATTGAATAAAACACAAAAAAAATAATATTTTTTTTGTGTTTTATTTGTAAAACATTAAATTTGAACTCGAACCAATATCTCAACTTATTATGAAAAAGTGCCTACTTTTTGTTTTTGGATTTTTTACTTCTTTGATTTTTTCTCAAAATCCTAGCGAAAAAATTCAAACATATATTACAAATAATTACAAAAATTTGAATCTTAGTTTATCTGATACTTCAAATTGGATTATTGAATCTGAAACAAGTTCTGAAACTACAGGAATTACAAATTATTTAATTCTACAAACTAATAATGGAGTTAAAATAAATAATAATTTTATATATTTTTGGATAAAAAATAATGAAGTGATTAATAAACCAGAAGGTTTTATTAAAAATATTTCCCAAAAGGCACGTTTTACTAAGCCTTTTTTAAACGTGACTGAAGGATTTTCGAAAGCTTTAATCAAATTGAATGAAGTTAATTTTTCTTCAAACATAATTGCTTCGGAAACTAATAAATATAAATTGTCTAACGGAATTCTTTCGGATGATCCTGTAAATGCAGAATTAGTATATTTCTTAATAGATGAAGAACTAGTTTTATCATGGAGTTATGAGTTTTATTCTCAAAGCACAAAACATTTATGGCAAGTTAAAATCGATGCTACTACAGGAGCGTTATTAGAAAAAAGAGATTTGGTTCATAATTGTAGTTTTGGTCCTAAATATGATCATTCGAGATGTATCGATAAAAAGGTAGGTTTTAATTCTAATTTTTTGTTTAAAGATGAATTTGTCGAAACTGTTTTGACTCCTGGAACTACAAATTATAGAGTAATTCCGTGGAATTTTGAAAGCCCGTTTCATACTGCCAGACAACTCGTAATAAATCCAGAGGCAACTACCGCATTAGCTCCTTTAGCAGTTGCCGCTTCTCCTAATGGATGGCATAATTCAAATAACACGATAGGAGGCGGAACCACAACGACACAATTTGCAATTACTCGTGGAAATAATGTTTATGCTAAAGATGATATTGATGGAAATAATACAGCCGGTGTATCCCCTTCTGGTGGAACTTATCCGAATTTAACATTTGATTTTCCTTATGGAGGTGATAGTTATCAACCTTCAACATATTTGAATGCTGCAACAACAAATTTATTTTATCAAAACAATATAATGCATGATTTATGGTATCAGTATGGGTTTAATGAAGCAAATAGAAATTTTCAGTCGGCTAATTACGGTAGAGGTGGCGCTGGAAATGATGCTGTAATAGCTGAAGCGCAAGATGGTTCAACGCTTGCAACACCAAATCTTAATAATGCAAATTTTTCTACACCAGGAGATGGTTCTGCACCAAGAATGCAAATGTATTTATGGAATTCAAGAAAACCATCTAAATTAGTTGTAAACTCAGGAAATTTGTCTGGTACTAATTATAACGTAAATGATAATGCATTTAGCCCAGGTCATGTAAGCCTACCATTAGCGCCTGCCACTTTGACTAACAATTTAGTTTTATATGTTGATGCCACTCCTGATACGTCAGACGCATGTGAAGCACCCACAAATGCTACTGCTCTAAATGGTAAAATTGCTGTAATTAGAAGAGGTACTTGTACATTTGCAATAAAAGTAAAAAAAGCACAAGATGCAGGTGCCGTTGGAGCAATTATTGTAAATAATGTTGCTGGTGGAATTTCTATGGCTGGAGCAGATGCAACAATAACAATTCCAGCTGTAAGTATGTCTCAAGTAGATGGAGAAGCATTAATATCTGCTATGTCTTCAGGAGTAGTAAATGTAAGTTTGTCTAGTATGGAAATTTATGTTAATGGTGATGGTGATTTTGATAATGGGATTATTGCTCACGAATATACACATGGAATTTCTGGTAGATTAGTTGGTGGAGGAGCTGGATTAAACTCATCGGAACAGCCTGGTGAAGGATGGTCTGATTGGGCTTGGTTAATGATGCAAATTAAAGCAGGTGATACAAGAAATGATAATAGAGGAATTGGTACCTATGCTATGAATCAACCAAATGATGGTTTAGGTATTAGAAACTATAAATATTCAACAAACATGACAGTAAACCCTCATACTTTTGCTAGTACAAATGCTATGTGGTATACCGATGCAGATGGATTTGATCAAATTAATGTTCATGCAGTGGGCTCAGTTTGGTGTGTAATTTTATGGGATTTAGCATGGAATTATATTGAGAAATACGGGTATGATGCTAATGTTTACAACGGAACTGGTGGAAATAATAAGGTGATGCGTTTAGTTATTGATGCGATGAAACTTACTCCAGCAAATCCGACTTTAATTCAATGCAGAAATGCTATTATTCAAGCAGATCAAAACACCACTAATGGTCAAAATTATTGTATGATTTGGCAAACTTTCGCAAGAAGAGGTATGGGTATAAACGCATTATCTGAATCGAATATTGGTATTTCTGGTATTCAGGATCAAGTAGAAGATTTTACAGAGCCTACACCAGGATCTACTCCTGCAACGGGCTCAAATTGTACTTTGGGTAATGAATATTTTCAAAATAGTAATCTTTTTAAAATTTATCCTAACCCATCTAATGGATTGCTAAATATAAATATCACTAATTATGTGGGTCAATTACAAATTAAAGTATATGATATTAATGGAAGAGAGGTTTTTAGTCAGAATTATATTGATTTCAATACTATTTCTACTATCAATTTAGATTCTTTGTTAGCAGGAATGTACATTTTAAAGTTACAAGGTGAAAATCTAAATTACTCAAATAAAATTATTTTAGAATAATAAACTATTTTATTTTTTTAGCCTGTTTGAATATTAATTTTGACAGGCTTTTATTTTTTAACAAAAAAAAATTGTATTTTAGATTTAAAACCTTAATTTTGAGTTTTTAACCTAAACCTATAAACATGAAAAAATCAATACTTTTTTATATTGGTATTATTTCTTTTACATTGCTAAACTGTTCAGATTCAAAAACAGTAGCTAAGAAATTGGTAATCGAAAAATCTAAACAAGAAAATTTAGTTCATGCAGCTAAAAAAATTAATTCAAACAAATTATTAGTATCTAATAATGTTGTTAATGATCTAACTAATTCAAAAGTAAACGCAGAAAAAAAAGTATCTGAATATGAAGCTTTGAGAGCTTTGCATATGTGCTATTTATCTGAAAGCCCTTTTACAGAAACATTAAAAAAGTCAAAAAAGGAGAGACTTGCAATGGGTCTTCCTCCAAATAAATATTATGAAAGTGATTGGGAAGCTACTATGGATCCAAAAATTGGTAGACCAACACCTGAAAAATTAGAAATATTAAGACAAAAATTAGAAAAGCAACGTAATGAAGATTTATCATTAGGAAGAACTCCTGGTGACGGTGTTGATAATGCCTGGGTAGAGCGTGGTCCAACAAATGTTGGTGGTAGAACTAGAGCGGTTATTTTTGATCCAAATGACACAACAAATGAAACTGTTTTTGCTGGAGGTGTAAGTGGAGGAATTTGGAAAAACACAAATATTTCTAATGCAAATTCTACATGGACAAGAGTAAATATTCCAGATAATCTTAATATTACATGTATTACTGTAGATCCTAATAATACAAACATATTTTATGTTGGTACTGGAGAATCTTATGTGGGTGGAGATGTTAATGGTGATGGTGCATGGAAATCTACTGATGGAGGAAACAATTGGACTAAAGTTTTTGGAGGGGTAACTGGACCTACTGTTTTTCAATCGTCTTCAACAGTAATAGTTAATACGCCGTTTTCTACATCATATCCTGCATATGAAACCACGGCTTTTGGAGTACCAATAAGTACTGCCATAACTTCTAATATTGTTTTAGTTGATGATGGTACGTCTTTGCCAAATGAAGGATGTAATGCTTTTAATAATGCTGCTTCTGTAAGTGGGAAAATTGCTTTAATTCGCAGAGGTACTTGTACTTTTATTCAAAAATGTACTAATGCAACAAATGCGGGTGCAGTGGCAGTTATTATGATGAATAATGTTTCTGGAAATCCAGCTGCAATGGGTGGTACAGATACAAATGGTGAAGTTGGTATCCCATCTGTCGCTATTTCAAAAACTGATGGAGATGCCTTAGTAGCTGCTTTACAATCTGGCGCAGTTAATGTTACATTAAACCCAGCAAATACATCAATTATTACAGGAAATTTTGTTCCAGGAGTTCAACATATTAATGATATAGTTGTAAGAAATAATGCTGGAGTTTCTGAAATTTATGTTGCTGCTGCATCAACAGTTGCATCAGGTGCTTCGTTAGGTGGTTTTGATTATGGATTATTCAAATCTGTGAATGGAGGTGCAACTTGGAATGAAGTTTCTTTACCATTAACAGCCGCAGGTCATAAAACGGCTCCAAATGATATAGAAATTACTGCAGGAGGAAAAATATGGCTATCATCTACAAATAATTCATTATATGGAGATGGAGGCGGAAAAGTTTTTTCTTCAACTGATGGAAATACTTTTCAATTGAAATATACAGTTGCATCTGGAGATAGAACACAAATAGCTGTATCAAAAACAAATCCTGATAAAGTGTATGTTTTATCTGAAATTCCAGATTCAGTAACAATAATTAAAACTACAGATGCTTTTGCAACTACTACTGTGATATCTCAACCTACAGATGCTGACACAGGTATTCCAGCTACAGATTTTACAAGAGGGCAAGCTTTCTATGATTTATTAATAGGAACTGATCCTACAAATGATGAAACATTATATATTGGTGGGATTAATTTATTTAAATCTGCTAATGGGGGAACTGTTTGGACTCAGCTAAGTAATTGGTATACAGGTCTTGGTCTACAAGAAGTGCATTCAGATCAACATGGGATTGCTTTTGGTAATGGAACTGGAGGAAACTCTAAATTATTATTTAGTAATGATGGAGGCGTGTATTATTCTTCGAATGGAGGTACAGCAACAGCATCTAGAAATAAAGGTTTTAATGTGACTCAGTTTTATAGTTTAGGTGTAGCTCCTACTAATGCAGTAAGTGGTTTAACAGGGGATTATTTTGTAGCTGGAGCTCAAGATAATGGTTCGCAATATTTTCCAAATGCAGCTGCATCGAATGCTACAAGTACTGAAGTTCAGGGTGGAGATGGGGCATTTTGTATGTTCGATCAAGGAACTGATAAATATTACATAACTAATTATGTTTATAATGCTAATGTAAATTTAAGATTTACGAATGGTACAGTTAGAAATTTAAATAACGAACCTTTATCTTCACCTAATGGAGCTTTTATTTGTCCAATGGTATTAGATTCTAATAGAGATATGTTATATTCTGATTACACAACTGGTACAACTTACAGAATCTTAAGATATTCAAATATAAAATCAGGAACTGTAACTCGTACGCAGTTAACTAATGCATTGTTAACAAGTCAACCTTCTGCTTTTGCAGTATCGAAATATACCACTACTTCTACAACTTTATTAGTTGGAACTAGAGCGGGTAAATTATATAGATTAACAAATGCAAATACCACTCCAACTTGGACAGATATTTCTACTAATGCTTTCGTTGGTACAATTTCAGATATTGAATACGGTGCTTCAAATGACGAAATTTTTGTAACCATGAGTAACTATAATGTTACTAGTATTTGGTATACTTCTAATGGTACTTCTGCAACGCCAACTTGGGTAAACAAAGAAGGAAATTTCCCAGATATTCCTGTAAGATGTATTCTTCAAAACCCATTATTAACAACTACAGAAGTGATTGTGGGTTCAGATTTAGGAGTTTGGTATACAAATAACTTTAATGCAACTTCACCAACGTGGTACCAATCTTATAACGGAATGCGTAATGTGAAAGTTACAGATTTAGATTTGAGAAATGATAATGTTGTTTTTGCTGCAACATACGGTAGAGGAGTTTTCTCTGGTACATTTACTAATGCGGTTCTTAATAACGATACGTTTACCAATAATAAAAATGTATCCATATATCCAAATCCAGTAAAAGATAATTTGAATATAAACATTAATGATTTTTCTGGTGAGGTTTCGGTAAAAATTATTGATGTTAACGGAAGAGAAGTATTAAATCAAACTATATCTAACTTTAATGGTTCAAATGCAATAGAACTTTCTAGATTTGCATCAGGGATTTATATATTAAAATTAACCGGTGAAGGATTAAATTACTCTGAAAAAATTATTTTAGAATAATAAAAACACATAATAACAAAAAAGCCTGTCTATTTAGACAGGCTTTTTTGTTATTATGATTTATACTTTAACGGCAAATACACCACTTTTTTAGTTTCAAAAAAATCTTCTTCAAAAAAATCAGGTAAATTATATAGCTGAACGGTTTTATATGCGGCCAATTCTTCTGTTAAATCACCACCTTTTAAATATAAAATTCCGTTTTTTAATTCGTGAACAGAATTTTTCTTCGTTTTGTCTTTTGTCCATTTTACAAAATCTGGCATATTGGTTACGGCTCGGCTAACAATAAAGTCGAATTCTTCTTTTACTAATTCGGCTCTTTTTTGTTCCGCTTTTACATTTTTTAATCCTAACCCATTAGCTACTTCTTGAACTACTTTTATTTTTTTAGCAATAATGTCTATCAAATAAAATTGTGTTTCAGGAAATAAAATTGCCAACGGAATCCCAGGAAAACCTCCTCCTGTTCCTACGTCTAAAATTGATGCACCAGGCTGAAATTCAATTATTTTTGCAATTCCTAATGAATGCAAAACGTGTCTAGAATAAAGTTCGTCAATGTCTTTTCGTGAAATTACATTTATTTTTGAATTCCAATCTGTATACAAATCGTATAATTTTGTGAATTGTTCAACCTGTAATGGGGTTAAATCGGGGAAATACTTTAATATCAGTTCCAAATTATTGTTTATTTTTTGCAAAAATACAATTTTTATGTCATATGATATTTGTCATAATAAATTTTCGAAAAATAGTAGTATATTTGTGAATTAATATATAATATTTAGATGAAAATGCAAACACCAACTTTTTCAAGAACAGATAAAAATCAATTTTTTAGAACACTAAATAAAAGAGTTAACGACTATTTCAAAGAGCATAATATTGATAAAACAGGGAACTGGAAATTGCATTTAAAAGCGGGCATTATGTTCAGCTTATTTTTCATTCCGTTTTTTGTAATATTTTTCATTGATATTCCTGTTTTAGCTTATCTTTTTGCATCAATAATCATAGGTGTTGGTATGGCTGGTGTTGGAATGAATGTAATGCATGATGGAAATCACGGTTCGTATTCTTCTAAAACTTGGTTAAATAAAATAATGGGCGGAAGTATTTATATTTTAGCTGGTAATGTGTATAATTGGCAAGTACAACACAATGTATTGCACCACACTTACACAAATATTCCTGGTCACGACGAAGATTTAGATGCTGGTAGAGTAATCCGTTTCACCAAAGAAGCTACTTGGTATAAATTTCATGCATTTCAACACTATTATTCAATATTTTTATATGGATTACTTACTATCAATTGGTGTTTAACTACCGATTTTAAACAAATGGGCGGTTATTTAAAAAGAAAATTATCTTATGGTAATACGCCAAATCCAAAAACACTTTGGACAGGTTTAGTAATCTCTAAGATTGTGTATTTCAGCTTTTGGATTGTATTACCTTTAGTTTTTGGAGTGGCAAGTTGGTGGGTAATATTAATTGGGTTTTTCGTAATGCATTATACAGCTGGAATGATATTAAGTGTTGTTTTTCAATTAGCACATATTACTGAAGATACCATAAATCCACACCCGAATGAAGAGGGTGAAATCGAAAATACTTGGGCTATACACCAACTGTTAACTACAGTTAACTTTGCTCCTAAAAATTGGATTGTAAATTGGTATACAGGCGGACTAAATCATCAAATTGAACATCATATCTTTCCAAATATAAGCCATATTCATTATGGCAAAATTGCAGAATTTGTAAAACAAACTGCAGCCGAATGCGAGTTACCTTATTTCGAATATCAAAGTATGCGAAGTGCAGTAATTGCCCATTTCAAACATTTGAAAGAGTTAGGTAAACGACCTCAATTAGCATAAGAAAATAGAGACGCGATTTATCGCGTTTCTTCATTTATATCATATTTAACTACACAACATGAATCACATTTTATCTGAAAGAATTAACAATCTTGCAGTTTCTCAAACTTTAGCAATGGCAGCATTGGCAAGAGAATTAAAACAACAAGGAAAAGACATTATTAGTTTAAGCTTAGGCGAACCAGATTTCAACACGCCAGATTTTATAAAAGCAGCAGCCAAGCAAGCAATTGATGATAATTATTCTACCTATTCACCTGTGGATGGTTATTTAGATTTGAAAGAAGCCATTTGCAAAAAATTTAAAAGAGATAATAATCTAAACTATACGCCTAATCAAGTTGTTGTTTCAACTGGTGCAAAGCAATCACTATACAATATTGCACAAGTAATGCTTAACGATGGTGATGAAGTAATTCTTCCAGCACCTTTTTGGGTTTCTTACTTTGAAATCATCAAACTTTCTGGAGGAATTCCAGTAGAAGTTCCAACTTCAGTGGAAACAAATTTCAAAATCACAGCTGAACAATTAGAAGCTGCCATCACACCAAAAACAAAAATGATGTGGTTCAGTTCTCCTTGTAATCCTTCAGGTTCAGTATATAGCAAAGAAGAATTAACCGCTTTAGTTGCCGTTTTAAAAAAATATCCAAACATTTACGTGGTTTCAGATGAAATATACGAACATATAAATTACACAGATGATTATTGTTCTATAGGTTCAATCGAAGGAATGGAAAATAATACCATTACCGTAAATGGTGTGGCAAAAGCATTTGCTATGACAGGTTGGAGAATTGGTTACATTGGTGCGCCAGAATTCATCGCAAAAGCGTGTACAAAAATGCAAGGTCAAGTAACAAGTGGTGCTAATTCAATTGCGCAACGAGCTACTATTGCAGCATTACAAGCAAATCCTTCTCAAATTAAATATATGGTTGATGCTTTTCATAAACGTCGCGATTTAGTTTTCGGATTAATGAAAGATATTCCAGGTTTCAAATTAACCAATCCAGAAGGTGCTTTTTACGTGTTTCCTGATGTTTCTTATTACTTTGGAAAAACAGTAAAAGGAACCGAAATTAAAGACGCTACAGATTTTGCTATGTATTTATTAGCCGAAGCCAACGTAGCAACCGTAACTGGCGAAGCATTCGGAAGTCCAAATTGTTTACGACTATCCTACGCAACAAGCGAAGAACAGTTAATTGAAGCAATTTCAAGAATTAAAAATGCTTTAGCATAAATACAAAACAGAACCATTAGAAATTTAGTAAAGATCTTAATTTCTAATGGTTTTTTAATTATATGGGCGTTCCCTTTCAGGTCGGGCATTACGTTACAATCTTTTTTAATTACCTTCGAGAACCTCAGGCAATTAAAAAAGGATTTTCACTGCATTCCCTAACGCAAACCCAATTCAACAATCAACATTCGTTCTTCAGCATTCCAAGTTTGAACAACGAATTTTGAAATTTAAAAACAACACAAAATGAATAAAAAAATACTTCTATTAGGTTCTGGTGAACTTGGAAAAGAATTTGTAATTGCCGCACAACGAATCGGACAAACTGTAATTGCTGTAGATAGTTACGAAAATGCACCAGCAATGCAAGTTGCTCACGGTTTTGAGGTAATCAATATGTTAGATGGTTCGGAATTGGATAGAATTATAGCCAAACATCAACCAGATTTTATCGTTCCAGAAATAGAAGCCATTCGTACGGAGCGTTTTTATGACTATGAAAAACAAGGCATTACCGTAGTGCCATCTGCAAAAGCAGCTAATTTTACAATGAACAGAAAAGCCATTCGTGACTTAGCAGCGAAAGAATTAGGTTTAAAAACGGCTAATTATCGTTATGCTACTTCTTTAGAAGAATTACAAAATTCAGTTGCCGAAGTGGGAATGCCTTGTGTCGTAAAACCATTAATGAGTTCATCTGGAAAAGGTCAATCTACAATAAAATCAAATGAAGACATTGAAAAAGCTTGGAACTATGCAGTTGAAGGTTCACGTGGCGATATTGTAGAAGTAATTGTAGAAGCATTTGTAAATTTTCATTCGGAAATTACGCTTTTAACGGTAACTCAAAATAATAATTTACCCACTCTTTTTTGCGCACCAATTGGTCACCGACAAGAACGAGGCGATTATCAAGAAAGTTGGCAACCAGCCAAAGTTTCACAAGTAGATATTTTAGAAGCACAAGAAATGGCAAAAAAGGTTACTGAAGCTTTAGGTGGTGCAGGACTTTTTGGCGTAGAGTTTTTCTTAACTAATGAAGGCGTATATTTTTCAGAATTATCACCAAGACCTCACGATACCGGTATGGTAACATTAGCCAATACGCAAAATTTTAACGAGTTTGAATTGCATTTACGTGCTATTTTAAGTTTACCAATTTTCGAAATTACACAAGAAAGAGCAGGAGCAAGTGCCGTAATTTTAGCTTCAGAAAATTCAAATCATCCAACTTTTACAGGAATTGAAAACGTAGCGTTTCAACCTAAAACAGACTTCAGACTTTTTGGAAAACCAACGTCTCGTCCGTACAGAAGAATGGGTGTAACTTTAACGTATGATTCGCTAAATACACCCATTGAAGAAATTGTTGAAAAAGCGAAAAAAATGTCTACCTTAGTACAAGTAAATAGTTAAAAAATGAGAAAAATAATTCTAATTGTGATAGGTTGTTTGGTTTTGGCTTCTTGTGGTCCAAGAAGATTAGGATGTGGTCCAAGAAGATGTGAAGTAAAAACCCCAACAAATAGTACTTCAGATATACAAAAAATACAACTTTCATAAATGAAGAAAAAGATTGAAATTTTAGCGCCCGCAAAAAATTTAATTCAAGGAATAGCTGCTATCAATGCAGGTGCAGATGCCGTTTATATTGGCGCGCCTTTGTATGGTGCCCGATCTAATGCTACCAATTCAATTGAAGATGTTGCCGAATTAGTAAAATACGCACACTTATTTAACGCACAAGTTTTTGTGGTTATTAACACCATTTTGTACGATAATGAATTAGAATCTTGCCGTCAACTGATTTGGAAATTGTATCATATTAATGTCGATGCCTTGATTATTCAAGATATGGCAATAATGGAAATGGAATTACCACCAATTGTGCTTCACGCCAGCACACAAGCCAATAATCGAGATGCAGATAAAATTAAATTCTTAGCCGATGCTGGAATCAAACGTGTCGTTTTAGCAAGAGAATTAAATTTAAGTCAAATTAAAGAAATCAGCGAAGCGTCTGATGTAGAATTAGAGTTTTTCGTAACGGGTGCCTTATGTGTTTCCTTTAGTGGAAATTGCTATATGAGTGTGGCAAACGGTGAACGTTCAGCAAACAGAGGTTCTTGTGCACAAAATTGCCGTTTACCTTATAATTTAATTGACGGAAATGGCGATACATTAATAAAAAACAGTCACTTGCTTTCTATAAAAGATTTTGATGTATCCAATCAAATTCCAAATTTAGTAGAAGCAGGAATTTCTTCGTTTAAAATTGAAGGACGTTTGAAAGACATTGTCTATGTAAAAAATAACGTTTCCTATTTACGTCAGAAATTAGATGCTTTTTTAGCAGAAAACAACGATAAATACACAAAAGCATCGTCAGGAAAATGCACGTATTCATTTGATTCTTCACTTGATAGAACCTTTAACCGTGGGTATACCGATTATTTTGTAAATGAAAGACATCAATCCATCGGTTCTTGGGAAAGTCCAAAATCGAAAGGACAATATATAGGAAAACTAATAAAAACAATTGGCAATTCGTACGAAATTGAAAACGGAAATTTCCTAAATAATGGTGACGGATTGTGTTTTATTAATTCTGATAATGAAGCGGAAGGTATCTATGTAAATAAAGTGGAAAACGGAATCGTTTATCCAAACGTTTTAAAAGAAATTGCAGACGGAACGTTTATTTACAGAAATAACGACGCCGCTTTCATCAAAATTGTAGAAAGAGAAGACAGTGCGATTAGAAAAATAAGCACGACTTTAGTGCTAAAAGAAAACGAATTAGGTTTCGAATTAATTGCTACGGATGAAGATGGAAATGTGAGTATTTCTAAATTGGTTCACCAAAAAGAGCTTACTAAAAATAATGAATCTATAGCAGAAAATTTCAAAGTTAATTTAGCAAAAACTGGGTTTACACCCTATAATGCCGATGAAATTACGATTGAATTTTCTCAAAATTGGTTTTTACCAATATCGAAAATTAACGAAATGCGAAGAACCGTTTTCGAACAGTTATCGGAAATTCGTTTAAATAATTATGTTCGAAAGGAGCATCAAATGGTAAAAACATCACATCCTT
>NZ_JAGNYF010000107.1 GCF_017985075.1 Flavobacterium sp. | reverse complement strand
AACGATTTTAATAATTGGTGTTTTAGCGCAAAAACAAAGTTTTGAAAAAATTGCCAAGAGAATGTAAACCGCTTTATAAAAGCGGTTTTTTATTTCAATTTTTCACTAATTTTACAAAATGATATTAATTACAGGCGGAACAGGTTTAGTTGGTTTTCATTTATTATTGCACCTCTCTCAGGAAGAGAATACCATTCGTGCAATATATAGATCGGAGAAAAGACTTCTGCACGTTAAAAAATTATTCGAAAATGAAAACAAGCTTTCGGAATTTGAAAAAATTGATTGGGTTAATGCCGATATTTTAGATATTCCTGCTCTTGAAACTGCTTTTATTAATGTTTCTTATGTATATCATTGTGCGGCGCTGGTTTCTTTTAATCCGAAAGATGAAGAAAAACTATATCAAAACAATATTGTTGGAACCGCAAATGTGGTGAATTGTTGTTTGTCTTCTAATGTAAAAAAATTGTGTTATGTAAGTTCGATTTCGGCTTTAGGAAACGGAACGGAACATAATTTATTTATAAATGAAGAAACGGAAAGAAACAACGAAGCCGTAAGAAGCGATTATTCTATTTCAAAGTTTGGCGCAGAAATGGAAGTTTGGCGAGGGTTTCAAGAAGGATTAGATGTGGTAATTGTCAATCCTGGTGTAATTTTTGGGAACGGATTTCCAAAAGAAGGCAGCAGTTTATTTATTCGAAATATAAAAAACGGACAATTATTTTACACGCAAGGTAAACTTGGAATTGTAGCTGTGGAAGATGTGGTAAAAGCGATGACGACTTTAATGAAAAGCACCATTTCTGGAGAACGATTTGTTTTAGTTGCCGATGATGTAACTTACAAAGAATTATTTGATAGTATTGCAGCTAATTTGGCTTCGAGAACCTCAGCAAACAAAGTAAAAAAACCAAAATTTGAAATAAAAAAGTGGCAATTACAAATTATTCGAATCTTTGAGTTTATTTTCACAACCTTATTTTTCAGAAAACAAATGCTTACAAAAGCAACCATAAACGCTTTATATAATTTAGAAATTCACGATACGACTAAAATTAAAAACGCTATTGATTTTGAGTTTTTAGATATGAAGGTGTATTTGAAAACGTTGATAGTGAAAATGTAACATAAAAAAAGAGATTGTATTAACAATCTCTTTTTTATTTATAATGTAACTTTTAATATTTGCTTTTTCTTGCCTTTTCGGCCAATAAAATATACTGAATTTTTTGATATGGCACCGTCTGAAACCATAAATGGCACTTCGCTGTCTTTATCATCTAATATCTCTTGAAAATCAAAATTACCATCTGGTGTAATTCTAATCATATTAAGATTTGATTTTTTTGTACTTGTTTGCCCAAATTGAATTCTATCGTTACTTAATTTTTTTACTTTTTCTCCAGTATTAATAAAAAAGTAAGTATCATTTCCTTTAATTGTAGACGTATAGGAAATATAAGAATCATCTCCACTTGTTGCCTGACGTTTGTTGATATTCCTTGCCCAAATAATATTGCCATCGGTTGCTATTTTTGCACTCACAATATCGTCATAATGATATGTGTAAGTCCAATATCCACCGCCGCTAGGCATCATATGATATTGCGATGTCATATAATATTCTTCTGCGTTAAAAACAATTTCGTTTTGTTGAGTAATCATAATACCTCTGAAAGATAAATTTTTCAATTCTTTATCTTTACTCTTTCCGTATTTATCAATCATAAATTGCTCGGTAAATGGATTGTATTTTGATTTTCTAATTGCTAAGGTAATTGGGTCTAATTCAAAATAACTAATCCCTTTAAAACGATAATCTTTTCTGTCTGAATAAAAACCAATGCAGGTTAATTTGTCTTCAAAAACAATCGTTTTTAATGATCCAGAAAAATGTTCTTCGGTATCAAAAACTTGTGTTACTTGCCCGGAATTACTAATTCTGGTTAACTCATATTGATATTTTCCACCTTCCTTTTTCTTTTTTTTCTCATCAGTATAAACTTTACCTAATAGATAAAGATTATTGCCGTCTTTTGATACATCAATATTCTCATATTTGAATTTTTTGTCTTTTACGTCTCTTTTAAAATCGTGGTCAATTTTTTTATTCAACTTGTTATCAAACAAAAAGACTTTATGTGTTTCTGTATTTTTATCCTTAATATCAATTGTAATTGCAAAAGCAGTTTTATCTTCGTTAACGATAAAATTAGTTCCTGAGTCACCATCAAATTGATTTCCTCCAAACCATTGAGATTTCATTACATCCTCGTTTGCAATTCTGAAAAGTTCTTTTTTAACAAAATTAAACGTATTAATATTAGATGTTAATGCTGAACAAACAAACGCTTTTTCTTTTGTATTGTATACAAAATCAATTAAACTAACTTGATCTCCATTCATAATTACACCTAAAATTGAACCATATTTTTCAATTTCAGATCGTTTCATTTCGTATTCGTATTCCTTAATTAATTTTAAATTAGAATCGTAATGTTCAAAGTAATATCCAGCTCCGGAAGAAAACACACCTCCCATGTAACTTCTCACAATAAAAACTCCATTATTACCATCATCTTCTACTAAAGAAATAAAAGAATGTTTATATTCATCTTTGAAAACTTCACTTTTCAAGATACTATTAGGAATTCCTTGTGCGAACGAAATATTAATCGAAAGTGTAATAATTAAAATTGCAATAATTTTTTTCATTTGAGGCTATTTATTTTATAATATGATATTAGGACTTGAAATTTATACTTTTATACTTTCATAATTTCAGCTTCTTTAGCTGTGAAAATCTCATCAATTTTCTTAATAAAAGCATCTGTTAATTTTTGTACGGAATCCTCCGCAACTTTACAAATATCTTCGGATGTTCCGTCTTTTTCTTCTTTTTTAATGTCGCTATTGGCGTCTTTTCTGGCATTTCTGATACCCACTTTTGCATCTTCAGCTTCTGCTTTAGCTTGTTTTACTAATTCGCGTCTTCTATCTTCTGTTAAAGCAGGAATACTAATAATAATATTATCACCATTATTCATCGGGTTTAACCCTAAATTAGCAATCATTATCGCTTTTTCAATAGGTTGCAACATCGCTTTTTCCCAAGGCGAGACGGTTAAAGTTCTTGCGTCAGCTGCTACAACATTTGCTACTTGAGCCAATGCCGTTTGCGCACCGTAATAGTCTACAAAAACACTCCCTAACATTTGCGGAGATGCTTTTCCAGCTCTAATGTTTAAAAATTCTTTTTCTAAATGCGCTACCGAACCATTCATAGATTCTTTCGCACTATCAATAATAAAGTTAATTTCTTCTGTCATTTTATTTATTTTAAAATTCCAAA
>NZ_JAGNYF010000013.1 GCF_017985075.1 Flavobacterium sp. | reverse complement strand
TAAACTTCGAATTGGGTAAAAAATCTAAATTTATTGAATTTCCTACCGTTTCAAAAGGAATTTGACTAGCTATTATTGCCTGCTTCTTATCTTGATAATATTCAATTCTGTGTGCCATTTGCCATTTCGAATTGAACGAATATTGTGTAATTACAACCGGACTGTACCAAGTTGCTTTCTCCGTGTTTTGAGAGGAAATATCTTGCAAACCATAATCGAAACCAAGTATAGAATGCCATTTTGTATTCCAAGTTTTGTCCCAATATAGATTACTAAAATAGCGCGTATTAAACTCTTCAGCATACGCTTCCTTGCCTATAAAAGTGCTCCAATTTAACGTGTTTTTGCTATTTGGTTTGTATATCAATTGTGTACCAAATGATGGCGCTAAATTGCTTTTTGCTTTTTCAATACGTTGCCAACCGTTGGTTAGTAATCCAGCTACACTCCATTTTTCATTAAATTGATGATTCAGTTTTACACCCGTCATAAAATAAGGAGAATTTTCGGCAAGTATAGAACGTGTTGCGGTTAAATTAGCGTGAGTTATGGCAGATTCGAAACCAATATAACTGGGCATAATTCCCGCTTCTAAAGTGGTTGTTTTGTTTTTATTTAAAAACACTCCTACATACGCTTCGTTTAAGTATTTGGTTTTTTCGGCAGCGTAATTAGCTTTTACATACGTTCCAGAATGCACCGAAACTTTTGCGTAAACATTTTCATAACTAATTGAAGCTCTTAGTAATGCGATGTTTATATTAAAGTTGTTTTGTTTGTTGTAATTGTATAAAAAAGTTTGTTTGTCTTGTGTTTCAGGCGAATCAAAATCATAGGAATAGTAGGTGTCAATGTAACCTGAAAGCACTATTTTTAATGTTTTTTTTGGATTTTCTTGAGCAAACGAAATTGAGACTATCGTTAAGAAAAATAAGGCAACTGTGTTTTTCATTTTAAATCTTTTTTCTTCGTGTATCAATAATGTGCACAATTTTCCAACTGTTGTTTTCTAATAGCAAAGTAAAGGAATTTGTTCCAATATGACTTTGTTTTTCATTCACATAAAATTCGTAAGGTGTCCAAACGTTTGCCATAGTGCCATCTATTTGGATGTTATAACTTAAAAGACGTTCTTCAATTTTTAGGTTTTTGGGTATAGCTGCTATGGATTTATAAAAATCTGAATTGCTGTCAAATGATAATGTTCCAATGGCGTTTTTTTCGGTTATCGATTGCAGTTTCATGTCTTTATGGCAAACCGATTGTATTTTTAATGTGTCACCGGTTTGTAGGCCTTCAAAAAATGTTGAAATCGTTTGTTTAATTGCCGTTTCTTCTTGTGCGGAAATTCCTACACTAAAACCAAAAAATAGTAAAATAAATACTTGTCTCATAGTTGTTGCATTTTTATTATTGGTATTAAATGTCGAAAAATTGTTACAATCCATATCTTTATATTAATTTTACAAAATATTTCATTCGGTATTTACTGAACACTAAAAACTGATAACTGAACACTAAAGCATATGTCTGTAGCAAAAAAAGATTATAAAAAAATTACAACGAAGTCGTTAATTGATATGAAAGCCAATGGTGAAAAAATTTCTATGCTAACGGCATACGATTACACAATGGCTAAAATTGTAGATACAGCGGGTATTGATGTTATTTTAGTTGGCGATTCGGCCAGTAATGTAATGGCAGGAAACGAAACCACATTGCCAATTACGTTAGACCAAATGATTTATCACGCTAGTAGTGTGGTTAAAGCTGTTGACAGAGCATTAGTTGTGGTAGATTTGCCTTTCGGAAGTTATCAATCGGATCCTAAAGAGGCGTTGCGTTCTTCTATTCGTATTATGAAAGAAAGCGGCGGACATGCTGTAAAATTAGAAGGTGGAAAAGAAATTGAATCCTCTATAAAGAAAATATTAAATGCTGGAATTCCTGTAATGGGGCATTTGGGGTTGACACCACAATCGATATATAAATTCGGAACGTACACCGTTCGTGCAAAAGAAGAGGAAGAAGCAGATCAATTGTTAGAAGACGCTAAAATGTTAGAACGAATTGGTTGTTTTGCTTTAGTTTTAGAAAAAATTCCAGCGAAATTAGCACAAAAAGTAGCTGAAAGTATTTCTATTCCCGTAATTGGAATTGGAGCGGGGAGTGGCGTAGACGGTCAAGTGTTGGTATTACACGATATGGTGGGTATGACGCACGAATTTAGTCCAAGATTCTTACGCAGATATATGAATTTATTTGAAGATATGACAAAAGCTATCGGACAATATGTAGCTGATGTAAAATCGGTTGATTTTCCTAATGCTAACGAACAATATTAGTGATTAGTGACAAGTAATTAGTAAGTAGTTTTTCTGCTAATTATTTATAACAAACACTATTTACTAATTACTATTAACTTATCACTTACATCCCATACAAATGAAAATAGTTTCCGATTCAAAAAATCTTCAAATTCTTCACGAAGACAATCATATAATAGTAGTAAATAAGCGCGTTGGCGATATCGTACAAGGAGATAAAACCGGTGATGAGCCTTTATCGGATATTGTGAAATCGTATTTAAAAGTGGCGTACGACAAACCTGGAGAGGTGTTTTTAGGTGTGGTACATCGTTTGGACAGACCTACTACGGGTATTGTGGTGTTTGCTAAAACATCAAAAGCCCTAACCCGTTTGAACGAAACCTTTAAAAACAGAGAAACGCAAAAAACCTATTGGGCGATTGTGAAAAATGCGCCGCCAAAAACGGAAGATACTTTGGTGCATTTCTTAAGAAGAAATACTAAAAACAATACCTCTAAAGCACATTTAAAAGAAGTACCTGATGCTAAAGAAGCAAAACTATCGTATAAAATAATTAAGAAATTAGATAATTATTACGCTTTAGAAATCGATTTACATACCGGACGTCATCATCAAATTAGAGCACAACTTACTGCTGTAGGTTGCCCAATTAAAGGCGACTTAAAATACGGATTTGATAGAAGTAATCCCAACGGAGGTATTCATTTACATGCCAGAAAATTAGTGTTAACGCATCCTGTTACCAAAGATCCATTAGAACTTATCGCTCCAGTTCCGGACGATGTGTTGTGGAAGTTAGTTTAGGAATAAGGTAAAGGGTATAGGGTGAAAGGTGAAAGGTGAAAGGTGAAAGGAACCCAATACCTAATAACCAACACCCAAATCGTAAATCCCAAATCAAAATAAACTTTACTTATTTGATATTCGGCAAAAATATTTTTTGTACTTTTGATGCTTAAAAATTATTACGATGTCAACAATAACTTTAGGAGGAAATCCTGTAAACACAAATAACGCTTTACCAGCTATTGGTTCTGCGGCACCACAATTTCAATTAGTTGCAACTGATTTATCAGAAGTTTCTTTACACGACTATTTAGGTCAACGTGTTATCTTAAATATTTTTCCAAGTATTGATACGCCAACTTGTGCTACATCGGTACGTACTTTCAATACGTTAGCTAATTCGTTAGCCAACACTAAAGTATTGTGTATTTCTAAAGATTTACCTTTTGCTCAAAAACGTTTTTGTGGTTCGGAAGGATTAGAAAATGTAGTGAACTTATCTGATTTTAGAGATGGAAGTTTCGGAACTGATTATGGTGTTACTTTAATTGATTCTGTTTTAAAAGGATTACACGCAAGAGCGATTGTTGTAATTGATGAAACTGGAAAAGTGGCTTATTCTGAATTGGTTAGCGAAATTGCTAATGAACCAAATTACGACGCGGCTTTAAACGCATAAACCATTGTTATGATTCAAGACAAACGATTTGTTTCTGGCAGAATTAAAAGTATTGGATTTGCTGTAAAAGGTGCCTTTAAATTAGTTTCTACGGAACATAGTATAATGGTGCAATTTTCCATTATGCTTTTAATGATTTTTGCTGGTTTTTATTTTCACATTAGTAGAGAAGAATGGATGCTACAAACCTTAGCTTTCGGTTTGGTATTAGGAATTGAAGGGTTAAATACTGCTGTAGAAAAAATAGCCGATTTTATTCACCCTGAATTTCATGATCGAATTGGTTTTATTAAAGATATTGCTGCTGGCGCTGTTTTGTTTGCCGCAAGTAGCGCATTAACTGTTGGTGCTTTAATTTATGTACCGAAACTATTTAATTTATAGAAATTAATGGCTAAAAAAGAAACTTCAAACGCATCCGATAAAAAATTGCGTACTTCCCTTTTTAAAACCACCCGTGGGCAAAAGTTCGTTGCTGGTTTTTTCTTCATTATAATTGCATTGTTTTTATTATTATCTTTTATATCGTATTATATTTCAGGTAGTAACGACCAAAGTCAAATAAATGAGCTGGCTAATAGAAACGTAGTTGTTGAAAATTGGTTGGGTAAAATAGGGGCTTGGTTGGCTGATTTTTTCTTGTATCAAGGTTTTGGTATCGCTTCTTTCTTATTTGTTAAGATTTTCTTTTTAATTGGTGCGTACTTACTAATTGATTTGCCATTAGGTAAAATAAAAAAATCTACCTTTTGGGATTTGTATGCGATGGTTACCATTTCATTATTTTTTGGACTTATTTGGGAGTATGTTCCTCATTTATCTGGAGTAATTGGTTTCGAATTGCATGATTTAATTCAAGATTATGCTGGGAATATTGGTACGATTATGATTTTAGTCTTCAATGTAATTGTATTTTTAATCTTTAAGGTTAAAGTATCTCCAGACAAACTAAAAGACTATTTAGATGCGAAAGCTTCACCTGTAGCTGTAGCGGATGCTTCTGAGACTGATGAAGAAGCTGTAACACCAATGGGAACTCCAGCATTAGTTGAAGAAGAAGAAGAGGAAACACCTGTTCCGGTAACTTCTTTTAAGAAAAGTCCAATTATTGAAGAAACGCCTGATGAGGAATGGACAAACATGCAAGTGATTGACCGTGATGCGCCATCTGCTTTTGAAATAGATAAAACGGCGTTAAAGCCTACCATACAAAATGCGTCTGAAATTAAATTAGACACACCACCACAAGAAACACCGAAACAACCTGAAATTATTGAAACGGAAGATTCCTCTTTCATTATCGAAAAACCAGAAGAAGAAGATATTGTTGAAGAAAGTATTGCTCAACGTTTGGTGCAGGATTTCGGGGAATTTGATCCAACTTTAGAGTTGTCTAATTTTCAGATGCCTTCTATTGAATTGTTGAAAGATTATTCGGGAGTGGGGATTACCATTAATCAAGCGGAATTAGAAGAAAATAAAAATAAAATTGTAGATACCTTAAAGAACTACAAAATAGAAATCGCTCAGATTAAAGCGACTGTAGGACCTACGGTTACTTTATACGAAATTGTACCAGAAGCGGGTATTCGTATCTCTAAAATTAAGAGTTTGGAAGATGATATTGCCTTGTCATTATCGGCATTAGGTATTCGTATCATTGCGCCAATACCTGGTAAAGGAACTATTGGTATTGAAGTACCAAATGCCAATCCGTCGATGGTTTCTATGAGAAGTGCAATTGCTTCTCCGAAATTCCAACAAGCGGAAATGGAATTGCCTATTGCTTTAGGAAAAACCATTTCTAATGAAACCTTGGTTGTGGATTTGGCTAAAATGCCTCACTTATTGATGGCAGGAGCTACTGGACAAGGTAAATCGGTAGGATTAAATGCGGTATTGACTTCGTTATTATACAAAAAACATCCAGCAGAAGTGAAGTTTGTTTTGGTAGATCCTAAGAAAGTAGAGTTGACTCTTTTTAATAAAATAGAACGTCATTATTTGGCTAAATTACCTGATACAGATGAGGCGATTATTACCGATAATGCGAAAGTAATTAATACGTTAAACTCGTTGTGTTTGGAAATGGACAATCGCTATTCTTTGCTTAAAGATGCGATGGTGCGTAATATTAAAGAGTACAATGAAAAGTTCAAACAGCGTAAATTAAACCCTGAAAACGGACATCGTTTTTTACCGTATATCGTTTTAGTGGTGGATGAGTTTGCCGATTTAATTATGACAGCGGGTAAAGAGGTAGAAATGCCTATCGCTCGTTTGGCTCAATTGGCTCGTGCTATCGGAATTCATTTGATTATTGCAACGCAGCGTCCGTCAGTGAATGTAATTACGGGTATGATTAAAGCCAATTTCCCAGCACGAATTGCCTTTAGAGTAACGTCTAAAATTGACTCAAGAACCATTTTAGATTCAGGAGGTGCTGACCAATTAATTGGTAGAGGGGATTTGTTGTTTTCTAACGGAAATGATTTAATTCGTGTGCAGTGTGCCTTTGTAGATACTCCAGAAGTAGAACGCATTTGTGATTTTATTGGTTCACAGAAAGCGTATGCCGATGCGTATTTACTACCAGATTATGTGGGTGAAGATAGTGGCATAAAACTTGATATGGATATATCAGAACGTGATTCATTATTTAGAGATGCGGCTGAGGTTGTTGTTTCGGCACAACAAGGTTCGGCTTCTTTAATACAAAGAAAACTAAAGCTTGGGTATAACCGCGCTGGACGTATTATTGACCAATTAGAAGCAGCTGGAATTGTAGGACCTTTTGAAGGTAGCAAAGCCAGACAAGTTTTAATAACGGATATGAATTCGTTAGAAATATTTTTTAAGAACGAACAATAGATTGATTACAATATAATGAAAAAATTAGTTACATTATCAGTTATAGCCCTATTTTTAGTGGCGTTTACAACTGTAGAAAATAATCCACCGAAAGAGAAAAATGCAGGTAAAGCGTTATTAGATAAAGTAGTTAGCAAGGCAAAATCGTACAAAAATATGGTGATTGACTTTAAGTATGCTATTAACAATACCGCAGAAAAAATCAATCAGGAGAGTACGGGTAAAGTAATGTTACAAGGGAACAAGTATCATTTATCTTTTATGGGTGTTACAAAACTATTTGATGGAAAGAAAATATACACAATTGTTCCAGAAGATGAAGAGATTACGGTTTCTAATCATGATGAAAGTGATCCCAACACCATGTCACCAAACAAGATATTTACCTTCTTTAAAAAAGGATTTAAATTCGCTATGGACATCAAACAACCTATGGCTGGGAAAACCATTCAGTATGTAAAGCTTACGCCTTCTAGCGTAACGGATAAACGTAAAGAAATCTTAATTGGTATTGATACCAAAACCAATCATATTTATAACCTTATTGAAGTAGGTAAAAATGGTACTAGAACTACTTTAACAGTTTCTTCGTTTAAATTTAACCAAACGTTAGCAAAAAATCAGTTTACCTTTGTAAAAGCTAAATATCCAAATTATTATATTAATAAAGCGGACTAATCTGTAGCATTTACGTATAACTACTCCATGAAAATAATTGATAAATATTTATTAAAATCATTCCTGATTACGTTTGCTACGGTATTCGTAATCCTTTTTTTTATTTTCGTATTGCAAAGTATTTGGTTGTTTATTGCCGAATTAGCAGGTAAGGATTTAGATTTCATGACCATCTTTAAATTTATCTTTTACTATTCGCCTATTATGGTGCCTTTGGTATTGCCTTTGTCTATTTTATTGGCATCTATTATGACTTTTGGTAGCTTTGCAGAAAACTATGAATTTGCGGCAATGAAGTCGGGCGGAATATCTTTAGGACGTGCCATGAAGTATTTAATTGTTTGTTCGGTTTTGTTTAGTGGTATTGCTTTTTTATTTGCCAATAACATCATTCCGGAAGCGCAATACCGTTTTATTAATTTGCGAAAATCCATTATCCAAACCAAACCGGCTATGGCTATTGGTGAAGGACAATTTAGTAAAATAGGTACCACTACCTCAATACATGTAGAAAAGAAATCAGGGGAAAACGGCTCGTTTTTAGAAGGTGTTACGATGCATATGAAGAAAGGGGAGTTTGGAACCGTTACCACCGTTATTAAAGCCAAAAAAGGTGTTTTGAAAAGTGATGAATCGACCAATTTATTGCAATTGGATTTGTTAGATGGGAATTACTACGAAGACATTCAACCTAAAAAGTTTGAAGAACGCGACAAGCTGCCTTTTGCTAAAAGTAGTTTTAAGAAATATACCGTTACAATTGATTTGGCGAAACTAAACGGCGCATCGGATGAAGGTGCTGAGATTGTGAATGCCTACAACATGCTTAATATGAGCGAATTGAAATATACCATTGATTCGTTACAAAAGACGTTTAACAAAGATGTTGCCTCGTACAGTGATAACTTAGATAAAAGTGCTGAAAGTCTTGCTATGGTGTATAATGTGCCCGTGTCCTCTTCTGTAGTGGTGCCTAAGAAGATTAAAATATCTGATGATTTACTTGATTTGTTTCCAACAGATAAAAAAGCGATGGTGTTGGATGTAGCGAAAAACAATATTAACAATACTATTTTTACTTTGGACGGATATAAAACCGATTTGGAGTTTAAACAAAACAATATTAACGACCACTGGATTGGGTATTACGATAAAATACTAATTGCCTATTCGTGTTTGTTGATGTTTTTTATTGGTGCTCCGTTAGGTGCCATTATTAGAAAAGGCGGGTTGGGCTTGCCTATTGTATTTGCGATATTGATTTTTATAATCTTTAATTTTGCCAATACTTTTGGTAAGAAATTAGCCGGACAAGATGCCATTCCTCCGTTTATTGGAGTTGCAGCGGGTGCTTTGATACTAACCCCATTTGCGATATTATTTACGTACCGAGCTACTAAAGATATGGGATTGACTATCGATTTAGATTGGCTGATAACCCCTATTAAAAAAATGTTTACGAAACAAAATACTAATTCGCTACCAGGCGAAAACATTACAACTAATGAGTCATAAAATACAACTGAATACCATAGAAGAAGCCATTGAAGATATCCGTCAGGGTAAAATGATTATTGTGGTAGATGATGAAGATAGAGAAAATGAAGGCGATTTTTTAGCCGCTGCTGACAAAGTTACGCCAGAAATGATCAACTTTATGGCTACGCACGGAAAAGGGCTTATTTGCGTTCCGTTAACCGAATCGAGATGTAAGGAATTGGAATTGCATACCATGGTGACGAACAATACGGACAACATGGAAACGGCATTTACAGTTTCTGTAGATTTAAAAGGGAATGGGGTTACCACCGGTATTTCTGCTGCCGACCGTGCTAAAACTATTGAAGCCTTAGTGCATCCAGATACCAAACCTTACGAATTGGGACGACCAGGACATATTTTTCCTTTAATTGCCCGTCAAGGTGGGGTGTTACGAAGAACAGGACACACAGAAGCAGCCATTGATTTTGCCCGTTTGGCAGGGTATTCCTCAGCTGGTGTCATTTGTGAAATTATGAATGATGATGGTACAATGGCACGTTTACCAGAATTGGTTGAGGTGGCGAAGAAATTCGATTTGAAATTGGTTTCTATTGAAGACTTGGTGGCGTACAGAATGCAACATGACAGTTTGATTAAGAAAAAAGAAGACTTTGAAATACAAACCCGTTTTGGAACGTACCGTTTGCGTGCGTATTTGCAAGTTACGAACAAACAGGTGCATATTGCTTTAACTAAAGGAAGTTGGAGTATGGGGGAGGCCATTTTAACCCGTATTAACTCTACGCAAGTCACGAATGATATATTGGGTAGTTTAACCGATACCTTAAATAAGAAGTTAGAAGATATCTTTAAGAAATTTGAATCGTATGAGAAGTGTGCGATTTTGTTTATTAATCAGGAAATGCAGTCGGTGGAATTGTTGGATCGTTTGGCCGAGTTGAAACGCTTGCAAGCGGCAGGTGATTTTACGACACCACGAATTGCTGTAGATACAAAAGACTTTGGTATTGGTGCGCAAATTTTACATGATTTGGACATCACTAAGATTAAGTTATTAACCAACTCTTACCAAAACAAACGTGTGGGAATGATAGGTTACGGCTTAGAAATAACCGAATATTTGAATTATTAATTAAAAACGCAGGTAGTAAATATTGACTATCAGCTATTTAATAAAAACTTCTAAAAAAAGTAATGCAATTGTTTTTTTAATAGAAAAAACCTTTTATATTTGCACTCGCAATACGAAAGTAGTGCACGTCTTATTGGAGAAATGGCAGAGCGGTCGAATGCGGCAGTCTTGAAAACTGTTGACTGTAACAGGTCCGGGGGTTCGAATCCCTCTTTCTCCGCCAGCTGAAAAGCAAATTGAACTAAAACCCTTAAAATCGTATGATTTTAGGGGTTTTTTCTTTTTATCACATATCAAAATATTCATTCATTCGTGAACCAAAAGGGATAAAATCGGTTACCCTAAAAAAAACCTAATCTAGGGTAACCGATTTTTGTCTCAGACTAACATTCACAAGGCTTTACAGCCAGTTCAACAACCAGTTTAATAACTGTACATCTTGTGGATTAGTCATATTGAAGTTACATTTAATAACACTAAAAAGGTCACCACAATGAAAACAAAAGTATCAATTCTCTTTTACACAAAGAGAGCAAAAGCAGCCGCAAATGGTTTAGTTCCTATCTATACCAGAATTACAATCAATGGAAAACGTTTTGAACAAAGTACAAACCGCTTTGTAGAAATTTCTAAATGGTCTACAGAAGGTAACAAAATGAAAGGCACTTCAGAAGAAGCTCGTTTAATAAATAATCATCTCGATTTACTCAAAAATCAAATACGAGATGCTGAAATGGAATTAATCCATAAAAAGGCACCAGTTACTATTGAAACAATTAAGAGCAAACTTTTAGGTATTGATGAAAGAGCAAGAATGCTTGTACCCATATTCCAAGACCACAATAACAAAATAAAAAAGCTTATTGGAAAAGAATATGCTCCGGGCACTTTAGAACGCTATACCACCTCATTGAAACATACCATTGAGTTCATGCAATGGAAATACAACGTTTCGGATATCGATATTACAAAGATTGATCATGCTTTTGTTACCGATTATGAATTCTGGCTTCGAAGTGTTAGAAACTGCGCAAACAACACAGCGGTTAAATACCTAAAAAATTTCAATAAAATCATCAAACTTTGTTTGGCCAATGACTGGCTAGATAAAAATCCATTTGCTAATTACAAATCAAAAGTCAAAGAAGTGGAGCGCGTGTATTTAACTGAAGAAGAAATCCAATCCATAATTGAAAAAGACTTTAAAACAGAAAGATTATCACTTGTACGCGATATCTTCCTTTTTAGCTGCTTTACAGGTCTAGCCTACATTGATGTCAAAAACCTAACAAAGTCGCATATAAGCTATGGTATTGACGGTGAAAAATGGATATTCACGCACAGACAAAAAACGGAAAGTGCTTCCAAAATTCCAATCCTTCCAGTTACACAAATGATAATCGACAAATACGAAAACCATCCGCAAAGTAATAACGAGGATAAACTACTTCCTATTTTATCGAACCAAAAAATGAACGCTTATTTAAAAGAAATAGCATCAGTTTGTGAAATCGAAAAAGAATTAACCTTTCACATTGCCCGACATACCTTTGCAACAACGATAACGCTAACTAACGGCGTGCCTATAGAAAGCGTTAGCAAAATGCTAGGTCACAAAAACCTGCGCACTACACAGCATTACGCCAAGGTTTTAGATAGAAAGGTAAGTGAGGACATGAAAATGCTCAAGGACAAGTTCTCGCATAACAATATGCTTTCAAAAACTTCTTAGAGGGTGTTTTTTGAATTAATAAATACGTATAAACACGTATATATGTATACTTTGTAATATATAATTTTAAAAAAAAATATTACACTAAATGGTATTTTAAATTTTAAGAACAATTTAGTAGCAAACTTATGTAAACAATTTCATGACAATATTTAATTATATTTGATAAACAATTAAAAATAACACTCTATGAGAAATTTAATTTTAACTATTACGTTAATAATACTGCAAAGTTGCAGCAAAGACAATAACGTAACTAAAAACCCAACGTTTACCTTACCGCCTGAAACTCAAATAGGAGCAAACACTTTTGGCGTTACTATTAATGGCAAAGTATATATACCTAGAGATCCAACAGGAGGAGGGGTACTGGGAAGTGGCAAAGGAATGGTTTTATGGGGTACATCAGATAATTCTTGGTATGAATTAGAAATTAAAGATGGTGCAAGTTCTGTTGGTTTTAATATGGTTATTCATATGGAGCCATTGATATCAACAGGACAGATTACACTAAAACAAAGCAATTTTCAAGATAACATAGATAGTATTAGAAATAGTCATATTTATTTTAAAATATGGGATAGCAATATTAGTAATTATGCGTATTATGGTTCTGTTGAAAATGAATGTTTTTTAAATATTACAAGATTAGACAGTGGAATTTTATCTGGAAAATTTTTCGGAAAATTTTTCCGCTATGACAATCCTAATAATTTTATTCAAATTACAGATGGTAGATTTGATATTAATGGTTTTACCTTACCTAATCATCCTTTTCCATAAAACCTTATAAATTATGAAAACAACAACAATCTTTTGTATGCTATTTTTACTTTTATTAAGTTCTTGTGTTACAACAAAAATTAATGCAAGTAACAAGCAAGATTATTATGTTCTAAAAGAAAACAACCTATATATTATTAAAACTAAAAGTATAGGCACTATTAGGCACTTTAAGTTTATTAACGAAACAAATGAAAGTATAATTGGTATTTACCAAAATAAAGAATTAAAAGTCACCAAAACTGATATTATGAAAATTAATAAATTCAGTTTAGAAAAAACTGCAGTTGCTGTGATGCCTCCTTTAATTATTGTAACAATTCTATCTTTATTAAATTCATATGGTAACTGGAAATACAACTATCAATAAATAATAAAGAGGCAACGCCAATTGCCTCTTACTAATAAATTAAAAATAACTGTTCTAACATTAATTCTAATCTAACTTCAAAATTATGAAAAAAATCTTAATTTCATTCATTTTTTGTTTTCAACTCTCCCAAGTAGTTGCACAAGACAATCCTACGATTCAACAAACAGAAGTAACACCCAACTGGCCTGTTATGCTTTCTAACTTGAATACATCTCAAATTACCTCCGGTGTGCTGATTGACAAAGTAACCTCTTTTGCAAACATCATAAACTATAATTCTATTGAAAACAATTGGTCAAACAAGGAACAATTTAATCAAGCATTAAGTGAATTGTATCGTGCATCCGACCAAGCAAGGTTTATTTCAATAACAGAACTGAAAAATAGAACAGCATCAACAACAGCAAATAATTCGGTTGATATTGGAATTATTAACACCTCATTTCAAAAACTACTTTTTAACGAAGAAAATCCTAGTGTTGGCGGTGTAACTTTTAATCAAAGTACAGGTAAATTTGTTGTAATTGCGGGTCAACCTTCATTCATAAGTAAAAAAATTAGTATAATAGCTCCATTAAAAGAATTTGTAACAGGAAGTAGTTTTGTATTTAATTTCAAAAACAATTTAATTTTAAATAATGCTACAACAACTATAAAAACATTGATTGTTGATTTTACAGACGGAACTACTCCATCTACAGTCATTTCCAACAGCACAATTGTTATACCATCAAAAACCGTAAATTATTCATCAACAGGTATGAAAACACTAAAATTTACGATAACCTATTCTGACAATACCACTCTGATAACGTATGGAAAAATTTACATAAAATACAGCTCAAATGTACAAACATTTACTACAAATAATACAAATTCACCATGTTACGAACCATTAAAAGACAAAGGTATGTTTACTTCAACTATATCATTTCAAGGTTATACAGAAACTTCACCTGTATTTGGCAGAACGGAATACACTATTTTTTATGGTAATAATAACAATGCTAAACATATGCTAAAGCCAATTATTATAGTTGATGGCTTTGACCCAAAAGACAAAAGAAAAGTACTAGATTGTGATTGCGAACAAGACCCAACCTGTGTAATAAATAATGATGATGATGACAATGGTGTTTTCAATCCTGAAAATCACGAATCGTTAGAAGATTTGATGTATTACAATGATGGAACTATTGATCCTGTTACAGGCTTACCAAAAAAAACAAATTTAATCATTGAACTAAGAAAAAAAGGTTACGACGTTATTGTAATTAACAATCCAACTTACACTACTACAAATTTAGCAGGACAATCGGTTACTATTGATGGAGGTGCAGATTATATAGAGCGTAATGGTAGAACTTTAGCGTCTTATATTCAAAAAATTAAAGAAGACCAAAATACTGTGGGTAGTACACAACAATTAGTATTAATTGGGCCTAGTATGGGTGGTCAAATTACTCGATATGCCCTTGCATATATGGAGAAAAGATTTGCCGAAGAAACTGACCCTTTAGAAAAACCAAAATGGCAACATAATGCGCGTTTATGGGTAAGTGTAGATAGTCCACATTTAGGGGCAAATATTCCTGTAGGTGCACAAGCAAACATTTGGTTTTTAGCTGACCGATTAGGAAAAGAACCAGCAAAAATTCAGTATTATGAAGAGTTAAATTCAGTTGCTGGAAAACAACAAATTATTAGTCAGTTTCAAAATGCTAGGGAAACAGGCTACTTAAATGGCAACAGTTTTTTTACAACTTATTACAATAATCTAAATACAAACGGTGTTTCAGGGTCAAATGGTTATCCTGTTTCAAACGCAAATTTCAGAAAAATTTCGATGGTAAACGGTTCATTTACTGGTAAAAAAGATGCTTCAGAGCAACAAACATTTTTATATATGAGAGGTTATGCTAAAGCAAATGCAGCAGGTTTTATACTATCTCCATTAGCAGGTTTGGCAACAATGCTATTTTCTAACTGGACTATTACATTTTTAAGATTACAAGATAATTTTATGCCAGCATCATTTCAGTCAGGTACTGTTTTTAAAGGTGATGGGCAAAACAGTACTATTAATATTGGGTTCAATCATTGGTATGTAGATTTTTCTCACCCAAGATATACTTTAAATGTAAATAACAATAGTATCAAAGGAAGTTTAGACGTTGTACCTGGAGGGTTTTTTAAAACTGTCAAATATATTAGAGAAGCAGTTTCTGATGGGTTAAGTGAAGCAGGTGTTAGACAGGAAACTAGAGATTACATTGAAAATCATTCTTTTATCCCAACGTTTTCAGCAATTGGTCATTTAAATCCAAATCAAAATTGGGGTAATCCTTTAAATACTAATTTAACATGTCCTACAAACAAGCAAACACCATTTGATAGTTACTATGGTACAGCAAACAATACAGAGCATACTTCTTTTACTAAAGAAAGTATAGATTGGCTTTTTAAAGAATTAGATGAAATTCCTCAAGTTCCAAATTTTCCAATTCAAGAAAATGCAATGTCAGGTCCTGATTTAGTATGTAGTACCACAACTTATTCTTTTCCGGATATATGTAAGATCCCAAGTACAGTAACATGGTCTATATCTTCCAATCTTCAAATTGTAAGTCAATCGGCATATTCAATTACCGTTTCTAAAGTAGTAGATGGTCCGGGTTTTGTAAAAGCAACCTTTCAAAATGAACAAACACTGACCAAAACCATTTGGGTAGGTAAACCATCATTTACATTTGAGTACACATATTTTGAACCACAACCAGTAAAATCTACCCTTTGTGCTATAAGTGATGTGACAAATTTAACATTAGCTCAACAAGGAGTTACAAATGTTGTATACACTACTTCCAATAATGAATTTATATCTAACTGGGGTGGACCATATTGTGTTAGAGGAACAAATGTTTTTTGTGTTAATGCAACAGCAACAAACGCTTGCGGTAGCACAACTTTACAATATGATTGTGACTTTGGAAGAATTGCAAACAATAACATATTTAAAATTTATCCTAATCCATCAAATGATATAGTAAATATTGAAATTAGAGATGCAAACAATATACCCGTAAAAAGTGCAACAGTTTCAGGCGAACTTTTTGATATGATGGGACAATCAAAATCAAAAGTTGAAATATATAACAACAAGTCAAATTTTTCAGTTAAAGGGCTTAATAAAGGAATTTATGTTTTAAAAATTTACATAGATAGCCAAATAGAAAGTCATCAAATAGCTGTAGAATAAACAAATTATAAAAACAGTTTTTGGAACTTTCAAAAACAGTTTTTTTTATTTAAAGCACTGGCCAATGACATAATGAAGCGAAGGCATAAAAATACTCAAAAATAAATTCTCACAGAATACTATGCTTTCTAAAACTTCGTAAGGTGTGTGTTTTTTTGAATGAATAAATACGTATAAACACGTATATATGTATGTTTTGTAATATATAATTTTAAAAAAATATTACACTAAATAGTATTTTATATTTTAAAAACAATTTAGTAGCAAACTTTTATGAACAATTTCATGACAATATTTAATTATATTTGATAAACATTTAAAAACAATACACTATGAAAAAATCAACACTTTTTTTATTCATCATCACATTCCCCCTCTGGGGGTTAGGGGGCTTCTCTTGCTCAAAAGACGACTCCCAAACCCATGAAGACCCATTTGCAAAACTACCTCCAGAAACCCAAACAGGTGCAAATACTTTTGGTTGTATTATAAATAATCAAATTTTTTACCCTCGTGATGGTACAGGATCACTTTATGTGCCAGGAACTAAAGGCTTGATATTTTCAGGAGATGGACCAGATTACACTTGGAATGAAATAGAAATAAAAAATGCCCAAGACGGTAAGCCTTGTGCTTTAATGATAATTCATTTACAAGATTTATTTCAAAACCAAGAAGGAGAATACATTTGGCATCCTTCAAATTTTCAGAACAGTATCGATGGTTTAATGCAAAATTATGTATATGCTAGAATATTTGTTCCTGCTTCCAGCACTTGGAAGTATTATGGTTCTTTTGAAAACTCAGGTAAAGTGACTATAACTCGATTTGATTTACCCAACAGAATTGTTTCAGGAAATTTTAGCGGAAAATTAAGACTTTACAATGGAACAGAAGAAATAGAAATATTAAACGGAAGATTTGATTTCAAATGGAGCACATTAGATATAACTCCTTTTCCTTAAAAAAAAGGGTTGCTACTGGACATAGCAACCCAAAATTTAGATTAACAAAATAATTACTAATCCAAAAACTCAAAACAAATTTATGAAAAAAATTTTCATTACCCTCTTTTTGGTGTTTTTTTTAAACACCTTAGCACAAACCACAAATCCTTTAGACGCACAATTGGTTTATATAAATCAAAGTTCTGTTACCAGTGGCATTATATACGAAAGGTCTTTACGAACTACCAACTTGTTTGCCTATAACCAACCTGATAATTTGCACAATACTGCCAATTTTGTTTTTTTCAAACAAGCGCTTGCCGAACTGTATAAGTCAAGTAACAACACAAGACTCATCTCTTTGCAAGGATTGGAAAATCGCAATATAAACGCCACCAATGGAAACGAAGTAAATATTGGTATTATAAACTCCTCGCTTCAGGTCATGAATTACGATTCAGCAAACCCCACAAACGGAGGATTAACGTTTGATGGCACTTATTTTAGACCCATTATAAACAAAGTTCCTTTTTATGATTTGCAGGCATTAGTAATAGCCCCACTAAAAAATGTGATTAGTGGTAATACCATTACCTATAAATTTAACAATAATTTGATTATAAATAATGGTAATTACACCATAAAAACATTGATAGCCAATTTTGGCGATGGTATAAACCGCACCATAATTAGCAACAACGCTCTAATAACCAACAGTGTAAGTATAAATAACACGGTATCAAACGCTAATCAAAAAATTACCTTTACAGTTACACTTAGTAATAATGTGAGTATCACTACTTATGGCAAAATTTTTGTAAGCAAAAATATCAATACTACAACTATGTCTATGGCAACTACTTCTACTCCTTGCGATGGTGACATAGACAGTGAAGTTTTATACCCTGTAGCAAATCTTATAGAAGCCAATGAAGCCTTTCAAGGTATTGGTGATGCAATTGCTCTGAAAGGCAAGCTAGAAGTTAGAATTTTTTATGATCCGAATCATCAGAAGACATTACGCAAACCCATAATAATTATAGATGGTTTCGATCCAGGCGATAAGCGAAAAATAACCGATTGCGATTGCGAAAATGACCCAACAGGTGACTGCCAATATGCCAACCGAAATAGTGCAGAGCTTTATGATCCACAAATTCATCAATCGATACAGGAATTAATGGGATATAAAGATTCTTTTGGAATAAATGATAATTTAATAAGAGTTCTCCGTTCCAAAGGCTATGATATAGTAGTGGTAAACCAGCCTACCTACAACACTCCCCAAGGAATAAAAGTGGATGGTGGTGCCGACTTTATAGAACGTAATGGTCTAGCTCTAGTTACTTTACTTAAAAACCTAAATAGCAAACTACAACAAAACGGAAGTACCGAAAAAATGGTTGTAGTAGGACCTAGTATGGGCGGTCAAATTTCTCGTTATGCACTTGCTTATATGGAAAAGAAAGAAGCGGAAGCTACTACTGTTATTGAGCAAAACAAATGGAAACACAACACTCGCCTATGGGTTGCTTTTGATAGCCCAAACCATGGAGCAAATGTCCCATTTGGAGACCAAGCATTAGTTAATTTACTAAGAGATGGTGGTGCAAATGCAGAAGCTGATGATACATACAAAAACAAGCTTAATTCTACAGCATCGAAGGAACTGATGATAGAATTACATCAGCAAACAGCAAATGAAGGAAGTATTAATAATTCCTATCTAAACGCTTCAACAATAGCACAAGGAATGCCTACAAATGAGGGAAACCCCTATTTTCAAACACATTTCAACAACCAGTTTACCAACGGATTGCCTAATTCAAAAGGTTTTCCTATGAATTTGCGAAAAATTGCTATTGTAAATGGTTCTTTATCAGGAGTTAGGCCATTAGGAAATAACAACGATTTAGTGCTAGATACCCGACTGATTACCCAAGCCTGCTTCAAACCATTTAGTTTATTCGGTTGGAAACCATCGGTTTGCTATACCACAAAACTAGCAACAGCACAAGCTCGTTTAATGCCCTCAACTGGAATCATAGCAGAAAGCGCATCTTTAACTAAAGGGATAGGTCGTACTCAATCTACACCTGTAATAAATCTGAATTTTCGAGGTAATTTAGATCTAATTCCTGGCGGTTTAATTGATGCAACTGGTGTAATTCATAGTACCATAACTGGCACAGGTGTAACTGGAGTAAGAGGCAGTTTTTGGCAATATACATCAGATAATTTAGCTTATTGGTATGCAAATCAATTTGGTAATGGGGCGCAATGGGAAACGCATGCATTAATTGCAGACCAATGTTTTATACCAACCTATTCAAGTATTGGGATGAAAAATCCAAACCAAAATTGGGCAAATCCATTAAATCGTAATTTAGTAACTTGTAATGAAACCTATTTTGATAGTTATTTTGGAGAATCGAATAATACAGCACATATCGCGCTTAATTTTAGAAGTGTAAATTGGCTATTAAAAGAACTAGGAGATAATACAAATCCGCCTTCTCATCAAGCACCCAATTTTCCAATTCAAGAAAATGCAATGTCAGGTCCTGATTTAGTATGTAGTACCACAACTTATTCTTTTCCGGATATATGTAAGATCCCAAGTACAGTAACATGGTCTGTATCTTCCAACCTTCAAATTGTAAGTCAATCGGCATATTCAATTACCGTTTCTAAAGTAGTAGATGGTCCGGGTTTTGTAAAAGCAACCTTTCAAAACGAACAAACACTAACAAAAACCATTTGGGTAGGAAAACCATCATTCACATTTGAGTACACATATTTTGAACCACAACCAGTAAAATCTACCCTTTGTGCTATAAGTGATGTGTCAAATTTAACATTAGCTCAACAAGGAGTTACAAATGTTATTTACACTACTTCCAATAATGAATTTATATCTAACTGGGGTGGGCCATATTGTGTTAGAGGAACAAATGTTTTTTGTGTTAATGCAACAGCAACAAACGCTTGCGGCAGCACAACTTTACAATATGATTGTGACTTTGGAAGAATTGCAAACAATAACATATTTAAAATTTATCCTAATCCATCAAATGATATAGTAAATATTGAAATTAGAGATGCAAACAATATACCCGTAAAAAGTGCAACAGTTTCAGGCGAACTTTTTGATATGATGGGACAATCAAAATCAAAAGTTGAAATATATAACAACAAGTCAAATTTTTCAGTTAAAGGGCTTAATAAAGGAATTTATGTTTTAAAAATTTACATAGATAGCCAAATAGAAAGTCATCAAATAGCTGTAGAATAAACAAATTATAAAAACAGTTTTTGGAACTTTCAAAAACAGTTTTTTTTATTTAAAGCACTGGCCAATGACATAATGAAGCGAAGGCATAAAAATACTCAAAAATAAATTCTCACAGAATACTATGCTTTCTAAAACTTCGTAAGGTGTGTGTTTTTTTGAATGAATAAATACGTATAAACACGTATATATGTATGTTTTGTAATATATAATTTTAAAAAAATATTACACTAAATAGTATTTTATATTTTAAAAACAATTTAGTAGTAAACTTTTATGAACAATTTCATGACAATATTTAATTATATTTGATAAACATATTAAAATAATTCACTATGAAAAATTTAATTTTACTACTGTTAACAACTTTCGTAATAAGTTGCTGTAATAAAGGCGATGACGAACAACCTAAAACAGAACTCGAAAAACTACCACCAGCTACACAAACAGGGGCTAACACAGCAGGTTGTTTGGTTAATGGTGTTGCTTTTTTGCCAAAGGGCTATTTTACCACAGGTAATCTAGTTTGTTATTATATAGATGGTAAAGATTTTACACTTGGAATAAGAGAAAGTATAATTCAAGGAGGAAATGAAAATATTAGAACAATTTTGATTAGCTCATTTAATCAAAATCTTCATGATAATGTTGGTGTAACTTTTCCTTTAATAGAATATGGTGCTAATTCAAAATCTGGAGAGTATGTTATTAATGCAGTTGCTTCGCCCGACCCAGGTTACTATTCTTCAAACTCAATTATTACTGGCGAATTTAAAATAACTTACCATAATTATAATAATGCAATATTGAGTGGTACATTTTGGTATGATGCTATAAATTCTAATGGAGAAATTGTAAAAGTGCGTGAAGGTAGATTTGATATGCATTACTAAATAAAAAACTAAAAAATAATTTGCCTATGTAACAGGTTTAAAAAATAGAGAAACCATTCCGTTAGACGGAATAGTTTCTCCACCGCTGCCGCGCGAATCCCCCCCGCTGCCGCGCGAATCCCTTCGCGTGGTAACTAAAAAACGAATACAGTAATTATTAAATACAATCATTATTTAAGTGGTTTGTCAATAAATACTATATTAAAAGTCATACCACCGCTGCCGCGCGAATCCTTTCGCGTGGTTCTATCTCCATCCGTGGTTCTAGTCATATGAATTAAAATATATTGTTATATTTGAAAAAAGTAAAATATGAGTAGAAATTATAAATTTCATAATCCAGAGGGTTTATATTTTGTAAGCTTTGCAGTTGTGGGTTGGTTAGATGTATTCACGAGAAACGAATACAAAGATTTACTTTTAGAAAGCTTAGAATTTTGTCAAAATAGTAAGGGGATGGAGATACATGCTTGGTGCATAATGACCAATCACGTTCATTTGATATTTAGAAATACAGAAGAACAAAAACCGGAGCTTTTATTAGGCGATTTTAAAAGATTTACAAGCCGAAGTGTTATCAAAGCCATACAAGAGAATCCTAAAGAAAGTAGAAAAGAATTTTTATTAGATTATTTTAAGAAAGAAGCTGAGAAAAGTTCCAATACAACTAATTTTCAGTTTTGGAGCCATGATAACAAACCAATAGAGTTATGGAGTAATGAAGTAATTCAGTAAAAAATTGATTATATTCACAATAATCCTGTAGAAGAAGGAATTGTGTTTAAACCAGAAGATTATAAATACAGTAGTGCTCCTGATTATGCAGGGGAAAAAGGATTGTTAGATAATATTTATGTTTTTCAATATTTTAAATTGTAAAGCCACGCGAAGGATTAGCTACGCTGAAGTTCATTTCGCGCGATATTTGTTTAAAAATATAGTTTTTTATTAGGAGTGGTTGTAGTTGTTGTATCAGGTTGAAAATCTGAATTTTAAGAACAATAATCTATTTTTTACACGTCCTCTAAAAGAATCAAATTAGACTTCAAAGCATACAAAATAACCCCAATAAAGTTTTTAGAATCTGTTTTCTCCATAATATGTTTACGATGCTTTTCTACTGTTCGTGTACTAATATTAAGTGAATCAGCAATTTCCTTACTACATTTCTCCTTAGTGGCCAATTGTATAATTTGTATTTCTCTAGGCGTTAAATGAACGCTAGGCGTATCGGAAAAGGTATTTCGTTTTCTCTTCCACAACAAAGCTTCACGTATAACAGTACTCAAAGCGATATCAAAATAATAATCTTTATCAAAAACATTTCTAATAGCATCTTCTAAAATATCTGGAGACGAATTTTTTGTAAAATAACCATTTGCACCTATTTCCATAACTTGATGCACAGCTTCTTTAGAAGTCAATTGCGATAGAATAATTACTTTAAGATCAGGATCAATAAACTTTGCTTGCTTACAAACATCGGATCCATGAACTATGGGCATTTCTAAATCCAATAGTAATACGTCCAGTTCGGCTTCTTCTAAATACTTTAAAAAAGCCATACCATCAGAAGTATCATACACAACAGAAATACCTTCACATGAAGATAATAATAACGACAAACTTTTTCTAAATAGCTGATGGTCGTCAACTAAAGCAACTTTAATCATAAATAGGAAATAAATAAATTTTATAATGATTGCCTTTAGCAATGGTTTCTTGCTCTAAGGTCGCAGAAATACTTTTTAATCGCGATTGAATATTTTGAAGTCCGGTTCCTTTGGTTTGTTTATAGGCCATTTTAAAATCAAAAGGAATACCATCATCAATCAGTTCAAAACAAACACCTTTAGAAGTTGTATTCAATCGAGCGGTACAAATGGTCATAGAACCATATTTAAGCATATTAGAAGTCAATTCCTGAACCACACGAAACATTTCATAACTAATTTTATCAGAAACTAAAGTTTCGGCCAAGTTCATATCCAATTCAAAACGCTTACCACTCGAAGCACTCAATTGTTCAAAATAATCACGTAATGCCAAATTAAATCCAGCTGTTTCTAATAATGGAGGCATCAATTGATAAGAAATCAATCGGGTATTTTCAATAGTTTGTTCCAAAGAGGTATGAATGGCTTCTAAAAGCTCAGGCGCATCCGTATGACTATTCTTTTTAGAAAATAAAATAACATAATTACGAATCGCATTCAAATCACTCTGAATAGCATCATGCAAATCTTTAGCGATACGTTTACGTTCTTTTTTCTCACTTTTTAATGCGGTTTTTAATAATAATTCAGCTTCTTTCTTTTTAATTTTTGCCAAATGACGTTGATAAAACAACACCATAAACAACAAACCAAATGCTAAAAATAACATTAAAAAGGTACCAATAAAAATTATAGATTTTAATTCGTTCTCGCCTTCCATAGCCCCACAAGTAAAAGAGTTCGTAAAACCAAATTTAATAATATATTAATCACCCAATAGGATTGAAACATGCTTGATTCAACTTTATAAATGTAATTACTTAGTAAAAATAAAAACAGTGTACCACAATAATACAATATAAACCCCGAAATAAAATAAAAAGTACTATTCTGCAACAGGTTTTCTATATATGCTTCTAGTATTAGCTTTCTAAACCAAATAATTGTAAAAAAGAGAATAAATAATGTAATAAATGTGTCGATGTAAGAAGTAATAATTAAAAATTCATCAACTTTAAAATATGGATACATTGTAATACATAGTATAAAGAATGCAACTAAAAATAGTTGGAATAATTTCGAAAAATGCTTGTGTAAAACTTGTAAGTAAAAATAATAAATACAGAAAAATGATAGAATATCATAAATAACGAACCAATAAGAAACATTTAATTTTAAAAATAATGATCCAAAAAATTCATAAAAACTAGCTATAAATGTAAGTACAACAAAAGGTAGTATTGGCTTCAATTCTCTATAATCTTTTCTTTTAGCAATTAAAAAGTAAAGTAAAGGGCAAGCGCCAAAAATAATAATAAAATATAGTAAAAACATTAGAAATAAAAATATGTAAACCTATCGTATACGATAGGCTTACTTTTTAATTAAACCAAACCATTATGAGCACAAATAGGTGGGCATGTAACCATTTTATCATAAATAATATTTCCATCCAACATATCTTGCTCTTCCGCATCCACACCTACCATAACCAAGCTTATTTTTTGTTCAGCATCATTATAGCCATTATAAATACGCAAGCCTATACAATTGTCTTGTTCTAATATTTGTTTTACATTGTTTTCTCCAATAAAAGAAGCAACTACTTCTCCTGGAAATTTTTTGCCAAAGGCAGCTATTAATGTTTGGGCTTCTTCTTTAGTAATAATACTCCCTGTGTTTGGATTTAAACTCATAAAATGAAATTTTTAAAATTAATAACGCCAAATGTAATATGGTTTTTCGGTACTAAAATACGTATTTATACGTATAGAAACGCATAAATTTTTAAAAACACAAATAAAACAAGATTAGTATAAATACGTATTGTCTAAATAATCTAAAGAGTAGACTTTAGCACTATATAAACATTCTAAAATAATGAAAAAATATTTTTTACACAATGGCACAGATAGTATAGGCCCATTCGATAAAAAAGAACTCAAACAACTTGGTATAGTTAAAACCACTCCAGTTTGGGTAGAAGGCAAAGAAAGATGGACTTGTGCAGAAAATTATGAAGATCTTCATGAATTATTTTTTAATACACCACCTCCAATCACACAACACCAAAAACCAAAAAATAGAATTTGGAAAAAAACGGTCTTAAATTGGTTTTTTGGCTTTTTTGTAATAGGTTGTATAGCAGCAGTAGGGTTAGCAATCTATAACGAAGTCAGTAAAGAAGAAGATAAATTAATACAACAGGAGCTAAAGCAAGAAGCAGAACAACAAACACGAAATGCAATTACAACGCTAGTAGTAGCAAACACAAATGAATACACTAGTAACGGATTGGGAGGTATATCTAACCTAGATATTACGGTTACAAACAATACCAATTATATTTTAGATGAGGTAATGGTTGAAGTCGAATACATCAAAAAAAATGGAGGTATTTTCAATGTCGAAAAGTTAGTATTGAAAAACAGTAGCCCAAACGATACAAAATCGGTTAGGGCGCCAGATAGCAACAGAGGTAAAACCGTTCGCGTTTACATTAAAAGTATTTACTCAAAACAACTCAACCTATGTTATGATAATAACAAGCCTATTGTCCCAGGAAATCCAGACCCTTTTATTTGCAAAAACTAAAAATTAAATATAAAAATGAAAAAAACACTTATTATTTCAGCAATCGTTATACTAACTACAGTAGTAAGTTCAGCCACCTATTACACAGCAGGTAAAAAATGCACGGGCTCAAAAAACTGTACCGCCTGTAAAAATTGCAAGTACTGCAAACACTGTGCTAAAAATGGTGGAAGTTGTGGGGTGTGCGCTGTTAAATAGTAATAATCAAAACTCAAGCCCCCTTGAATCCCAAATATACAACCCTATTAAATCACCTCAACGAACAACTCAACTTTATTGATTTAGAAATAGACGATCAAATCAAGAAGTGTGAGCAGGCGATTACTATAATATTAAAGTCAAGTAATGAACTTAAAAAAATAACAACCAAATCAAATTTTAAAACCGAAACGGAAGAAATCCAATTCTTCAAAGAGATTAAACCCCAATTTACCTCAAAATTAATTTATTTCAATCGCGTGTACAAAATTGAAATGAAAAAACCCAATGGTGGAAATCGAATACTTAAAAAATATTATAATAACGAACTACTAAAACTCAAAGCATTCTTCGATAATGAATTAGAGTTTTACCAGTATTTTCGTTCTAGTAGCACCTATTTAGATTATAAATATTTCCTACGAGGAAAATTTGATATTAAATTAGCACTAGATTCTTATTATTTCGAAACCGACACATCATTTTCAACTTCTCACGATTTCAAAGTAGCTACTATTCTGGCCAATGATTTAATACAATTATATTTAGAAAATCAATTGCTCATGCTAGATAATAATGAATACTCAGAAAAATCACAACGCAAACCGAACGTGAAAATGACATGGACAGGCTCAAAAGTAGCCCTTGTAGAATTAATGTATGCATTACAAACAGAAGGTGTTTTCAATAATGGCGCAGCCGATTTAAAAGACATAGCCGAATATTTTGAGCACATATTTGAAATAGACCTAGGGCAATACCGTCGAGTATTCCTTGAAATTAGGGCAAGAAAGAGTGATAAAACAAAATTTATCAATACACTTAACGACCAACTTTTAAAACGTATGGAAAACTCCGATGAGGTAATTTAAATAAAAATCGTTCACAACACAACCTCCGTTGTGAAAGAAAATAAATCAAAACCTTCAATTTTGTCCCATAACAATTTAAATCATAAGTTATGGCAGTACAAATTATTACCATTGAAGACTTAAACGAATTCAGAAGTCTTCTTTTGAACGATTTAAAAGAAATCATTCAATCCAAACCGCAACAATCCAAACAGTGGCTCAAATCAAATGAAGTCCGCAAACTGTTAAACATCTCACCAGGCACTTTACAAAACCTCCGCATTAACGGAACCCTATCCTATACCAAAATAGGAGGCATCATGTATTATGACAATACAGATATTGACAAGCTATTAAATGGAAACAAGGTACAGGCCTTACCAACTCTATTTAAGTAGAGTAACTTATTTGTCATACCGAGCGAAGCTGAGGTATCTCCTGCAAAGCTGGTCAATTCTTGAACAAAGTTCAAGCTGCTCTAATCACTTTTTACTAATCACTAATCACTAGTAAATGAACTACATCAAACACCTAACCGGCTTCTTCGAAAAAGTAGCCCTAGACCGAACACTAAATCCAACACACATTAGTCTATACATCGCCTTATTCCAATTTTGGAACTGCAACCGATTCAAAAATCCAATAAGCATAAGTCGCGATGAGATAATGCGAATAAGTAAAATTAGTTCCAAAGCCACTTATCACAAATGTTTAAAGAATTTACATGCTTTAGGATATATAGACTACCAACCGTCCTATAACCCATTTAGAGGGAGCCACGTCATTCTTTTCAACTTTTCAGAAGATTTAAAACCATTTTCAAAATCCGAAAGAAAACCAAAATATGAACCAAAAAATGAACTTGTTTCTGAACAAGTTTTAAACAAGTCTTGTACGAGTAGTGAGACTAGTGTTGAACAAGCGTTAGTACCTTCTATAAACTATATAAACAATACAAATAATTTAAACGAAAATAACGTTTCAAACGTGCAAAAGCACACAAATAATTTTGAAGAAATTGATAATTCTTCAGATAAAATTGTAGTCCCTAGCGAAAGCGAGGGAACACAAAAAGAAAAAAGTTCCGCAAAAAAAGAAAAAGAAAAAGAAAAAGATGTTCGTGTCATACCGAGCGAAGCCGAGGTATCTCCTTTAAAAAAGACACCACCAACAATCGAAGAAGTCAAAATCTATTTCCAAGAAAACAACTTTCCAGAAATCGAAGCTCAAAAATTCTTCAATTATTTCTCCAGTATCGGCTGGTTAATAGGAGGGAAGATCCCGATGCACAACTGGCAAGCCGCTGCACAAAATTGGATCCTAAACAGCATTAATTTTAATCACAACACCGACACATCACCAACTAATCGACCAAAACAACTAAACACCACAACCGACAAAGACTATGCAGAACCTTTATAAACTTCTTGTCATACTGAACTTGTTTCAGTATCTCAATCCTTGCGAACCCAACCTCAATCTTTGCGTTCTTTGCGGTTAAACCTATGCTAACCTATCCAAAGCGAAGCGCCTTTCACACAATCTAAAAAAACTATAAAACCTATGTTTCTATGTGGTTCAAATTAAAAAATCCGTGTAAATCCTTTTAATCCGTGGCTAAAAAACCTTTGCGCTCTTTGCGGTTAAACCTATGCTAACCTATCCAAAGCGAAGCGCCTTTCACACAATCCAAAAAAACTATAAAACCTATGTTTCTATGTGGTTCAAATTAAAAAATCCTTGTAAATCCTTTTAATCCGTGGCTAAAAAACCTTTGTGAACCTTGCGTCAATCTTTGCGGACTTTGCGGTTAAATCTAAAACTATGAAAACAGAAATAAAAACCAATTACAACTACACCGAAGTAATCAATTGGCTAGAAAAAAAAGGCATTGAACTATACGGCAATAATTTCAAAATCCTTGAAACCGATTACCCAATCGTGCACAAACTATTAGCTTATTTCCTAAACGACGAACCAGTATGTTCCCAATACGGCATAAACCTAAATAAAGGAATAATATTAACCGGACCAATTGGCAGCGGAAAAACCACACTAATGAATCTAATGAAACTTTTGGCCCAACCCGAAAATAAATTCGCCATAAAACCCTGTCGTGACATCAGCTTCGAATTCATACAAGACGGCTACCAAATCATCCACAAATACAGCATAGGCCAACTCTATCATTCCGAACCAAGAACCTATTGCTTTGACGATTTAGGCACAGAAAACAACCTAAAATACTTCGGTAATGAATGCAACGTCATGGCAGAAATCATATTAAGCAGATACGACCTATTCATTTCAAAAAAACTTAAAACCCACATCACCACAAACTTATCCGCCACCGAAATAGAAAAACACTACGGCAACCGAGTACGCTCCCGACTAAGAGAACTATGCAACCTCATCGCCTTTGATAACACCACAAACGACAAACGTAAGTAAATACGTATAAATACGTATTTGAAAATTATAAATCAATATATAGATTTGAAAATATTAAAACATACCTTAAACATGCCAACAAAAATCTATATGCGGGTTTAGCTCACGATAGTGCGGATTTGTAAACCGTGCTTAATAAATTTAAAAATTTACTTTTATATGAAAAAAAAATTTATTGGATTTTATGATCCAACAGAACAAGAAATCGAAGATGCTTGGACTAATGGAGTATTCGCATTTGACGCAAATACTTTATTAAATTTATACAGATATACAGATGTTACTAGAAAAGACTTTTTACATGTTTTAAAATTTATTAAAGAAAACTTATTCATTCCTTTTCAAGTTGCTTTTGAATATTTAAACAATAGAATAAAAGTAATTGATGATTTAGAAAAATCCTATATAGGTTTAGAACAATCTTACAATAATATCTTCCAGAATAATTTAAAAACAGCCATTAATAACTATAAACGTCATCCTTCAATTGAAATTCAATCACTTTTAAAACAGAATGAAGATTTTTTAAATAAAATATCACTTCTATTAGAAAAACAAAAAAAGAAGCATCCCGATTTTAAAACTAAAGATTATATTCTTGATGAGCTTACATTGTTATTTGAATGTTGTATAGGAAAAGAACCTTTAAAATCAGATTTAAAAAAAATTTACGAAGAAGGTAAAGAAAGATATTTGGAGGAAATCCCCCCTGGTTATAAAGATTTAAAAGAAAAAGAAAAAAAAGGGCAAAGGCATCTATATGGTGATTTATTAATTTGGAAAGAACTTATTGAATATTCAAAAAGAAATAAAAAACCACTAATTTTTGTAACTGATGATGGAAAAGATGATTGGTGGAAGAAAGAAAATGGTATAACAATAAGACCTAGAGAAGAGCTAATAAAAGAATTTTATGATCTAACTGGAATAAGAATATTAATATATAATTCAGACCAATTCTTAAAATTTGCAAAACAGAGAGGATTAGTAACAGACCTAAAAGATAAAACAATAGAAGAAATAAAAGATATTAGAATCTCTGATGAAGCTAGAAATGAATTTCTAGGAAACATTTCTAGTTTAGGATCTAATACATTAATTCCATTAAATGAGAATACTAGTTCTTTGATGCAAAATGTACAACACATGAACAATTTGAATTATTTGTGGCCTAATGAATTATATGAGACAATAGCTAAAATTAATCAAACGATGAATGATACTAATTATTGGAAGGGTTTCGGAGATTTATCAAAAACCATACAACTTAAAAACAATATAAATATAAATAAGAATAAAAGTAATGATAATGACTCATCAGGATTAAATCAAGGAGATAAAAGCAAATAATTTAATCCCTGGTCTCTAGAGTCTCCCGAGTTTGAAGCTGCATTAAAGAACAAATTAACAACTAACCTAAAAATATAACCTATGCCCCTCTAAGCAATCAAAACAGGACCAAAATAAAAAAAATGAAAAACAACGACTGTAAGTGTAACATTACTATTTACTTCCAATAATCAGTAACTTGTTTTTCTACATTCTCAAAATTTATATATAACATTTAATAACAAAACACAATGGACACAGATATTCATAATTTATTCATTAATCTTTTAGGAGGGATTTTAGTTGCAGTTTTTGATCGTCTTTTTATTTACCTAATGATAAAATTTAAAGGTTTCAGATACAAACAAATATTTGGCACTGACACACAAAATTTTTATATTGTTTATGGAAAAATGATTTTAAAACCTAAATATTATTCCCAAGACAGATATCCTTTCTTAAAGCCAGAAACAAATGGAGAATTTAATATGAGTAACCCTGTTTCATTTGCAGAAACAAAGGCTGCTAAATATTTATCAGAATCTTATTCAAAGTTTCTCAAAAAAAGTCCAAAACTTATCTCTGATGATGAAATTAAAGATAAAATTGATATTTCATATTGCTCATTAGGAGGGTTCAATAATTATAAAACAATTGAAGTAATAGAAAGTGTACAAAATATTTTTTTTGAATTTAAAGCTGATTTCATTGTCAATAAAAAAGATAGAAAGAAAATATATAAAGTTGACGGGGTAAATGATTATGCAGTGATTATAAAATTTAATGATCGACTTTTCCCTAATAGAACACATATATGTGTTGCTGGATTAGGAGAATGGGGTACAAGTGGAGGTTCATGGTTTCTTGCAAATAAATGGAAAGAATTAAGAAAAAAAGTAAGAAACAAAAATTTTGGAGCAATAATAAAAGTAAAAGGTGGTAGTGACGAATCAGCTGAATTAGTCGATATAGTTTTCTAATTTAACTTAAGAAATAAAACTTATTAATATCTAAAATTCAATAAACGAACCATGATGGCGCGGATTTGTAATCCGTGCTTAATCTTTTAACCCGAGTTTTAACTAACTGACGTAGCAACCCCTTAAAATGTATTAAGAACCCTTTTATATAGTTACTACAAAAAAAAATACTAAAAATTAAACTATATATTAGTATTTTTAGTACTTTTCCAATCCCAAACTTAAATACCCATATTGAAATGAACTTAACCATCTTGTCTCAAAACACAGTAAGCCATGCGCTTGGAAAACTACAATTATCATCAATAGTAACGAATTGTCAGGAAAATCGTAAAATCTTTCACGACAAACTATTTAATTTTTCCGTCTAAAAACAAAATAACTCCTTTGTTATTATTGTATTATACTATCTTTTGATAGTGCATTGGGATGAATAGCTTTGAACTTCAACAAAGTATCGAGCGATTTTTAGATAACATTCATACAATTTTTTTGATAGTACTCAAATTTAATAATACGTATTTATACGTATTCCTTTTGATGAATAGATAAATTATATTGCAAAATAATAGATCCCTTCAATTAATAACAAACCAAAAAGACACAGATTACAAACCATGATGTCGCGGATTTGTAATCCGTGCTTAATCAATTTTAAAATTAAAATCATATGACCAGACAACCAATCAAAACAGGACCAAAAAGAATAGCAAAATCAACAGGAAAGCCTGACCAACGTCAACGTGATAATAAAGGAACACCAGGCAATACACAATCGTTAAAACCATCAAAATCAACACAAAAAAAATAGAATTAATATATAATTAACCAAAGCTTAAAAAGTTACATAGCATTGATGATATTACCATGTTAGCGGTAATAATAAAAAATACGATACATATATGTTTCCAATTTACGTTAGAAATCCAGGAACTGGTGAAAGAATTTACATAAAAGAATTTGCTCAAAATTTCAAAAAGATTTGTTCCGAACATCAAGAAGAAGGCAAAGCAAGTTCCTTCGCATTGATTATTCACGATTTTAAAAATCCTCAAGTAACTAAAGTACTTAAAGATGATGAATACTTCAATTCTCTGAATGAAATATCGGGTCATAATTTAACGGTATTTTACCTTGAGTTAACTTCTGAATATAAACAGAAATCTAGAAATAATTTTGTAGAAGAAATGAATAGATTTCTTTTTGAAGAATTTGAAGTAGAAGATAAAGTTAAAACACCAGCAATTTTATTTTTTCAAGTAAAGGAAAAGGAAATTATTGATTACTTTTTTTGTTCATTAAAAGAGAATACTGTCGAAAAATCATATTTAGAACTTGAAGGTTTATTATTAAAAGTTAGTTTCATAATGGAACAAATTTCTACTGAAAACAGAAAAAATTACGAACAAATTTTTAATTTAATTAAACTAGAAATAGAATCAACAAATACAATAAGTGTCATAAAATCAAAAGCTGGAAAAATATATAAATTTGGAAAAATAATTCTATTTATAGAAAAGATTTATTCTCTAATATAAAGTACTACAACCACTACTGAGCGATTCCCATCGTGTAGCAAACAACTAAATACTAAAAACAAATATGACCATACAAGCAATCAAACCAGGACCAAAACCAAAAAAAGAAGACGGAACACCAGACAAAAGAAGAAGAGTAACACCCGAAACAAAACCAAAACACCCTGATTTAAAACCACACAAACACAAACCAAACGATTAATATAAAATTGGCAAAAAATAAATATTTTTGCCAATTTTATATTAATTAAAAAAAAGATGTATATTTGCTTAAAATAAGCGAAAAATGAGTGTTACAATAGAAAATCAAATAAATATATATTTTAAATCTAGAGACAAAATCTCTAGAGAAGAACTATTGGTATTAATCAAAAAAGATTTTACAAATTGGACAGATAATACTATCAATATTTATTTATCTATTTTACAAAAGAAAGGTATTATCCATTCCCTTTCAAGAGGCATGTATGCCTTAGGTAAAGAAGAAACATTTCAACCGCATCTAAACAATAAATTAGTTAAAATAGCATCAATCATAAACAAAACATTCCCTTTTGTAGAGTATTGCGTGTGGGAAAGCGCATGGTTGAATGATGTAATGCGGCATCAAACGTTCAAAAATTTCACAATTGTAGAAGTAGAAAAAATAGCCATTGAACAAGTATTCAACCAGCTCAATAACAACTTCTCAAATGTTTTCATCAATCCAGACGAAAAAACAATTGAACGATACATCGGAGCTTTAGATAATGCCATAATCATCAAAAATTTAAATTCAGAAGCGCCAATACTAAAATGGAAAAACATCAATGTACCAACATTAGAAAAAATTTTAGTAGACATAATTGCAGACGAGAAACTATTTTCAGCACAGCAAGGCGAACTAGAATTTATTTTCAAAAGTGCATTTGACAAATACAACATCAACGAATCAAAAATGAAACGCTACGCATCGAGAAGAAATCGCGTATCTGAAATTAAAAACCAAACCAATATAATTAAGGCAAAATAAACCGTTTTTGCCAATACTATAAAATGATAAATAACGAAACACATACCAGTAATTGGATTCTTAACTTAAAAAGAAAGTTAGGAAAACATAGCGATGCCAAATTAATTGAAAAAGTAATTTGGGCACTAACACTATTGGAACAATTACAAATAAACAGTTTAAACTTTATATTCAAAGGCGGTACGGCTTTAGTCTTAGCAACCGAAAAACCAAAACGATTTTCAATCGACATCGATATAATTACAGAACATTCCGAAAAAGAAATAACCGCAGTTTTACAAAAAATAGTGGACGATAAAATATTCTTGAGTTGGGAAGACGACAACAACCGTAAACATACACCTGATGCGCCAATAGGACATTTCAAAGCCTATTATAAAAGTGTAATAGATGGTAATATTGAACCAATTTTGTTAGACCTACTATATACACCCAATCCTTATCCTGAAACGCAAGAAGTTCCAATAAAACACTCGTGGCTAATCACATCTGGTGATGAGGTTACAATCACAATGCCAACATTTGATGCTATTTTAGGAGATAAATTAACCGCATTCGCCCCAAAAACAACCGGAATACTCTACAGTAAAAACAGACCGGCGGAAATCATAAAACAACTATACGACATCGCTTTTCTATTCGATAACATAGCTGATTTAACTGTAGTAAAAAACAGTTACAACAAAGTGGTTCAGGAAGAAATCGGATTCCGAAAATTAGACATAACAGCTAAAGAAGTTCTAGAAGATACCTGGCAAGCCAGTTATAATCTAGCCGAAAGAAATGAAAAATCAGCAGACTTTAAACAATTACAAAAGGGCATTACCAATTTCACTAACTTCCCTATTGAACAATTCAATATAGACCAGGCAATAACAGCAGCAGCAAAAGTGGCCTATCTAACCCAATTACTACAAAATGAGAAAGAAGTTAAAATAGTACGATTTACAAATCCACTCGAAATAAAAGACTGGAGTATCGAAGCCCCACAATACAACAAATTAAATAAATTAAAAAAGAACAACCCTGAAGCTTTTTATTATTGGTATAAAGCGCTACAATTAAACAAATAAGAAATGGCACTAAGTTCAAACGATAAAATAAGTTAAACTTGGTGCAACTTAAAACCAAAAAGCTTTCACAAGCTAGGCCAAACGCATGGTGTTTATATTTGAGTTGTATAAGACATATACAGTCAGGTTGTTTGCCCATCGACAAGCTCAGAGCAAGAAGGAGTAGAATGAAAAGAAAATATAATTTTTTGAAGCGAGACAGATGTTATAAGTATGCCTAATATGGGTTGACGGTGGAAGAAATCAAAATCGTAAAAAAATCATAAATTAAAAATTAAACTATGATTAAAAAATTAAAAATAAAGCTGAAAAAATATAAAGCTGAAGTAAATCAATTCTTAATTGATAATATTATAATATTGAAATTAAATGATTTAGCTAATAAAAAATCAATTGGTTTTACCGAAAGGTCTATTGAAAGTTTTTCTGCGAAGATTTTGATTAAAGAACAAGACAAACATTCTGTTTTGCTAAGAGAAGCTATAGAAGATAGTAATATTTACAATATTGCCTTATCGGGTCCTTATGGTTCTGGAAAAACATCAATTATAAAAACTTTTAAACATATATATTCTCTTAGATATATGGATATATCATTGGCAACTTTTGATGACAAATTTGTTGAAGATGATAATAAGATTACATCAAAATTAGAATATTGTATATTAAAACAACTCTTTTATAAAGTTCATCCTGATAAAGTTCCTGAATCAAGATTTAAAAGAATTGTAAATCATAAGTATATTGCTGTAAAATCATTTTTATTTTTCTTGTGGTTAATTTCAATTTTATATTTTACAAATAATAGTATTTTAGATTCTTTAATTTTTGCATTAGGATTAGACTTTTATTCTTCTTTATTTAATAGAGTTTATAGTATAGTTTCACTTACCGGTCTTATCTTTATTGTCTATAAAGTATATGATTTTTTTATCAATTTTAAAATGACAAAATTTAAGATAAATGAAGCAGAATTGGAAAGTAAACATGAAAAAGCAACAATAAATTTTGAAAATGAGATTGATGAAATTTTATATTTTTTTGAAAGAAATCCAATAGATGTAGTTTTTTTTGAAGATTTAGATAGATTTAATAATACTGAAATTTATATAAAACTTCGAGAGATTAATTTCCTCATTAATAATTACAAGCCAATTAAAGAAAAAGGAAAAGTAACTTTTGTTTACGCAGTAATTGACGATATTTTTACACAAAATGAGAGAACGAAATTCTTCGATTTCATATTACCTGTCGTTCCGATAATTAACTATACAAATTCTGCTATCGAACTTATTACAAGATTTAACAATGAAATTGAATCAATTAAAAACGTAAAAGAAAAGAGAGAATTTAAAAACTTTATAGAAAAAGTATCTCTTTATTTAAGCGATATGAGAGTAATAATATCTGTTGCAAACGAATATAAAGTATATAAAAATATTCTTAATGAAAATATAGACGAGAAAAAACTTTTTGCTATGATGGTATACAAAAATGTAGAACCAACAGACTTCGATTTATTGAATAAGCAAAAAGGATATGTTTATGGATTGTTGAAAAACAAGAGTAAACTTACAGATGATACAATAGTAGCAATAGAAGAAGAAACAAAAACTTTTGATAGTCTGATTGATTTAGCAAATAAAGAGATAATAACTAACTCTAAAGATTTACGAATGCTTTATGTAGCCAAGTTCCTTGAAATTGTAAATAAGAGAAATAACCAAGGGGTTATAAGTGTGATGTTAAACTCCCAGAACATCATCCCTTCAGATTTAGTGAATGATGTTAATTTTAAAATATTTACCGAGATTGATTCAATAAATTATTATTGGTATAATTCAAATAATACAACTATACACTTAACATTTAAAGAAATTGAAAAAGCCGTACATCCTTCAACAACTTACTTACAAAGACTGGAAAGGATTACAAATAAAGCTTTTAAGAATAATGAAGAACTTAGAATTAAAGTTGAATTAAACCAAAACAAAATTAAGTCCTTAAATTCAAAGAAACTATCAGAGCTACTTAATGAATTTGAAAGTAATAGTTATTTTGTTCAAAGACAAACGGAATATGAGAATTCACTAAAAATGCCTGACGAAATTAAGAAAAAAATAAAAAATTATGATTTGATTAATTTTTTAGTTAAAGTTGGATATATAGATGAAGATTATGAACATTATATTTCAAGACAAGATGGAAATTTATCTAAAGAAGATAGAGATTTCTTATTAAGTTTTAACTCGAAACAGTTATCATTTGATGTAAAATTAAATGAGTTTAATAGTATATTAAGTAAAATTGATGATATCTATTTACACAGACCAGAAATATTAAATTTTTCATTGATGGATTATCTCATTGAGAATAATAAATCAGTTGAAATAATCAAAATAATGAATGTTGTAAAAAATGAAACGGAGAATTCAATTTTGTTTATTGATGAATATTTACAATACACTAATGATGAAAATAAAAATATTTTTATCATAAATTTATCAAATGAATGGACTAATATTTTTAATTATTTAGAAAATTCAACAGAATATTCAATTGACAAAAAATCATTTTATTTAAGATTAATATTTGCAAATAACTCACTATCGAAGATAAAAGAATTGAATAAAGACAAATCAATTGTTTATTTTTTAAATTATTTAGAATCTTTAACCCCTATTTATTTTGACGATGATGTAAATAAAAATAAAGTAAAACAGTTCTTTATAGACGAGAAAATTCAATTTGAAAGGTTAATTTTTGAAGAAGAGCACCTTCAATTATTAAAATTTATTTATGAAAACAATCTATATAAAATTAATTTTGACATGATTGAATTAATGATTTCAAGTTTTCATGAAAACGAGGTTAATTTAGAGGAATTAAATGTATCAAATTATACATTGATTTCGAATTCTGGCTGTTCAAAATTAAATTCTTATATAGATAATGAAATAGAATATTATATTGAATGTGTATTGTTTGAGTTTGAAAATAATTTAAATGAGTCTGAACCAAGTATTTTAAAAATTTTGAACGAATTAGTAGTACCCCAAGATCTGGAAATTGGATTAATTGAAAAGAATGAATTATTAATAAATAAACTTACAGACATAAAAGATAAAAATCTGTGGCCAGTATTTCTTAATAATAGTAAATTAAAAGTTTCATGGCAAAATGTAATTGAATACTTTAAAGTGGTCAATGAATTTGATGATGTTCTTATAAATTATTTAAAACATCAAGAAGTAATTGATATTCTTTCAAATGAAGATATTTTAGAGAATGAAGACGAAATTAAAACTCAATTTATAACAAAACTAATACATAGTACAATTCCTATAGAAAGCTTTAATTCACTTGCGCCTAAAATTCCTTTTACTTTTGAATTTTCTGAACTGGAGGATGTCGAAATAGATAAAATCGAAATTCTTATTAAAAATGAGGTTATACCCTTCTCAGTTGATAATTTTACTAGCATTAGTGATAATTATGAAAACTTAACTACAATTTATTCGGAACTGAATAAGAAAGATTTTTTAGAATTAATTGATGAACTTCCTATTACAAGTGCAATTGTTTTAAAAATAATGAATTCAGAAGTGTTCAATGAAGAAAATAAAATTGATATCATTAAAACTATAAATGAAAATTTAATTGTTGATGATAAAAATCTACAATCGTTCACATGTATATTTCTTTTAAGACAAACAAACATTCCAATAAGTGAAGTTTTGATAAATTCTTTGCTATCTTCAAATAACTTATTAAAAACCAAGGTTTCTCTATTTAATAAATATTATAATCCTTCTCTTAGTTTAGATATACTCAATGCAAGATTAAATTCTCTAGGTAGTCCTTTTAATAAACTAATTGGAAGTCTAGAAACAATTGAACTATTAGATACAATTGAAAATAATCAATTATATACGCTCTTATCAGATAGAATACTTGGTCAGAAAAAAGTAAAAAATGGTAAAATAAAAATTTGGCAATTGAGAAATAAAAAGTAAAATACTAACTATATAAAATATAGTAATTAAAATTTAATCTAAATGCTTTTGACATTTATACACCCCCGCTCGTGTGATAATCCTTTCGCATTCAACAATACAAAAGCTTTAGAGTTTGAGTTAGATTTGATGATGTATTTGATGTTTAATTTGAGTTAGGAGGAAATCGAAATCAAAGAAAAATCATAAATTAAAATCTATCGATTTTGATTTATGAACTCCATATGTAAAATAATAAAGAGTGAATAAATTGGAATTATGAAGATTAGTTAAATATGGAAAAAATTGAAATTACAAATATAATTCATTGGTGTAATGTCAATTCAGGTTTTTTGTCATTAGTTTTATTTATAGCAACCTTTATATTAGGTTGGGTATCAGGTTTTTTTAAGTCAATTATTATTAGTCCGAAGTTTAGAATTGAAAAATTAGAACAATGTACTTTTTGTACAATTATTGATTTAAACGAAACATATAATGACTTACCAGTACATAAGACTGCATTTGTAGTTTATTTAAATGTTTCAAACATCGGTAATATCTCATCCAGCATTCATAAAGTTGAATTAGGTTATTATAAAGCAGACTTTAAAACTAAATTTTGTTCAAAAAGAAGATGGGTTAAACAAACAATTAGTAAAGAAGATTTTAAAATTGAACTACCTGATAGTGATAAGCTTAAAGTATATCCATTTTTAACTCAACGTAATCAATTATATTCAAAAGAAGTTGATACTTTTTTAGAAGTAGGGAAACAGATAACAGGTGTTGCATATTTTGAAGAATATGAAGCTTATGGCAATTTAATGCCTAGATTAGAAAATAATGATTTAGTAGATATTGAAGTAAAGATCCATGATGTTTTTGGAAACAAGTTTTGCCAGAAAATGAAAATCAAATATGTCAAACCATTAGAAGCATTAAAGTATAATTCTTATTTTGGACAAACATATAAAGAGTATGTAAAAAGTAATAAAAAAAAATAATTTTAATTCCAACTCACGTTCGCGTAATATAATTAAATTAGTTAATTCTTTCGCGTTAAATATTTGAATAACTTATGAACCAAGATAGCTCGAATTTACAATTCGAGTTCAAATAATTTTGTTATTAGACTAGCTAATAAACTATTTGCGTAACTCTACACAATGTGTAGCAAAACGCAAGTGGGACAAAATTAAAGGAATAAAATCATTTATTAAATATTGTAATAGGTTATATAACTATAGCAAAGCATAAGTTACCCAATAATCTTTTTCAATGAAAATCTCAGGAATTTGAAAATAGTCAGCAGCTGCAACAATAGCACCTTCAAAGTTGTTTTTATCTAAATGTAAATTCATTATACTATATTCCAAGCGTTAACAGTCGAAAGCATTTTGGGACTAATTCCATAGTCATAACTACTCGAAGGATTAATTGATTTTTTCAATAAAGAAAGGTTGGTTGTATCAATATTCATTGCTTCCAAAAGAGCACCAAGCAAAGCTCTAACTTTAGGAGGATAAGCAACACCATAAGTAATTAGTTTTTTCAATTCTATGGTTTCAAAATTATAAATAGTCTTTTTTAAATAAACAAGTCCATCACTTTTTTGCAAGTCCGGAATAGTATTCAAATCTTTTATAACATCCAATAATTCCAAATATTTAATAGTGTCAGCAGTTACTTTTACATAACTTTTCGCTGGCTTAATCACAACATTACCTACTTTACCTTTAACTTGTCTGTCCAAAGAAGCCACTCGTATAGAACTTGGAACTTGTGTGGTTAATCCCAATCTATTATACAGTCTCGTCCCAGTAATATAGGCAACTTGCTTGTTTTTCTCAAACAAATAAAGCGAAAGCAAAACATCTTCTCTAGGTTTTTGTTCACCAAATACAGAAACTTTTGGTTTATAATAATAACCTTTTCTAGCTCTTTTTATAACACCTTTATCTACTAATCTACTTAATGCTTTAGAACCAGCAATAATTTCATCTGAAGTTAATCCAAGAGTATCATATCCGAATACATCACCAGTATCTATTCGATTTATTTTAGCTACTATTTTATCTGTTACTTTCATATTCAGCAACAAAGATAACAATTTTATTTTAAATGTCAAGTTTTTTCTATACTTTACCTGACATATTACCTGTATTACGATCTATACAATGATCATTGATTCCATCTTTTCAACTACCAACATATTCATTACCTCATTAAGCTAAACAAAAATGGCTCTTAGACTGTGCCGATAACTATCGGTATCCAAGTATTCCTAGTATCAATTCTTTGTTTGCTTCATTTCATTAATAAGCCTTTAAGTAAATATTTTTTTATTTTTTATGTTATTTAGTGTGTCTATTTTGTATACATTATGGTATAATAGTTCTGTATTTTGCTAATACAAATATTAACATTATATTTGCAAACCTTTTCTAATTTATACTTATATTTGGTTTAATTAAACAAAGTTTAGCTTTTTACTATATGAAAATACCTAAATCTATTGCACCAGACAGAATTAAAGATGCAATTGTTGAAATCAACTTTGAAAGTGATTACCCAAATGAAGTAAATTTAGGGGTTTTTTTTAGTGCTTTAAAAGATGATTATAAATATTCTAATAAACCAATAGGGACACAACAATTATCATCTAATTCAAATAGTTTTAATAAAGAATTCACATTGTCATTAGGAGGTATTAGTTTGTTTTATAATGATAAAATTAAATTCCAAATTAACAACAATTCTATAGCTTTTAATTGCCAGGGTGAATATATTTTATGGGAAAATTACTTTGTTGAAATCAAAAATGTATTAACAAAAATTGCTTCAACTAATGTTGTCAAAACATTTAAAAGAGTTGGCGTTAGATACATCAGTGAATATAAAGATATTAATTTGACAGATAGTATTAATTTCAATTTCTCATTTGGTTTTCCTGATATAGTTTCTAATTCGTATTCTTTTACCTCTGAATTTGATTTAAAAGAACATAAAGTAGTGCTTAACTTAAATAATAATGTACCAATAGTAATTGATAATAAAGTAACACCAACATCAGTGATTGATGTTGATATTATTAAGATGAATTTAAATGTAAATAGTCATCACGAACTATTTAATATTATAGATGACGCTCATACTCTTGAAAAAGAAGTTTTTTTTAAATTAATAAGAAAAGAATTTTTAGCAAGCCTAAACCCTAAATATTAATTATGGCATATACAGATTATAATAGTGTAGAATTCAATTCGCTTATTAGTATTGTTAGACCGATTGAAAGACATTACGGGGCAATGTTTTTTAGGTCAGCTTATATTCAATCAAGAGGGAATGATTTTATTAATTCTCCTGCAACTACAATGATTTCAGTTGATGCTACAAATGATATAGATAGTTTGTTTGATAAGAATTATATCAATTTCTTGAATAAAATTGAAAAAGAATATCATTTGTGCAATAATGATTATTCATTACAAATTGTTAAAAATAAATTCTCAAAAATCTACAGCGAATTGATAGCATTTGATTTTAATAAAATGTCTGTAGAATTTACTTTTGATAACACTCTAATTTTTTCTTTAGACAAAAATAATAATAAGTACATACTTCAATACTTCATCGATTTTGACCCTAACGAAGAAGATGATGTTGAAATAATTTTTTCAAATATTTCAAATAATGATAATTACTCAATAGAGACCAGATATTCAAAGTTGAGTAAAGTCTTGTCAAAAGAGTTGTTATCCTACGAATTAGCTTAATAGCGTGATTTTTCCTTTATATCTTTTACCCAAAGTAGAATATAAATCAATCGAATGTGATTTAGCAGAATACTTTTTGATAAGACACTTTGAGGTTGTTAATCCTGAATTGCCAATTTTAGATGCAAATGGCTTAATTGAAGACAAATATTTATTTAGCCCTTCAGACAAGCTAGGGGACATGTCTACAAGTTTATTAAGTATTTTTACTTATGTCGATATTTCTGTTGCTTTGACTAAATGGGGAGGCAAAGAATTTGGTATGTATTGTGACAATGATTTTAGTACATTAATTCCAAGATATTTGGACCATTTTTATTTTACAAATGATAGAGATTTTTGGTGTATTAATATTGGTATGATTAATGATGAGCCATTGACATATTTACATACTGATGGTGATATTGAGAATACTTTTCACTGCAAAATTATTCACACTCCAGCCAAATGGAATTTTTGGCATTTTTCTATTAGATGGCTTTTTAATGATGGCAGATATTTTTTTGAATTACACAAAGATGGCAAGGTGTCTAAAGGTAATTTAAAAAGGATTTCAAACTCAGTACGAGTACTACTAAAAAAACATGCTAAAAATGAGAAAGTAGATTTTAAATTATTGTTAGAAGAAAATTATTTAAAATAACAATAATTATTACCTCATTCACCTGCACAAAAATCGCTCCTAGTCCAAGTATTCCTAGCATCAATTGTTTGTTTGCTTCATTTCGTTAATAAATGATTATTTCGTTTATTTTTAATAACATATGAACAAATAGAAAAAAAAATTATCTTTGAATTAATTAAAACTCTTAGTTTAAAGTTATATTAGTTTAAATATTGCTTTGCATTAATGTTAATCAAACATTTTAAAATATGAAATATTATTACCTAGATGGCATTGAAAAAAAAGGTCCTTATACTTTAGAGGAAATAATTTCTAGAAATCTTAGTTCTGATACTATGATTTACCGTGAGGATAAAACAAATTGGCTAGCCTTGTCTGATTTTGAAGAATTAAATCAAATTGAAACCATTGAAAGTGAAGATGTAATAATCCCAATCGAAGTTGTGAGTAATATTGATAAAGAAGAAACTATTACTACTGATGAGGTTAAAATTAAATTACCTAAGCATACTATTTTAATTATACTTATACTTGCTTCAATCGGTATTGCTGCTTTAATTACTTATTTTCAACAAAAAAATGATTATAATAAAATTAGCGATGAAATAAATGAACTTTTTAAAAGCAAAACCTCTATTTCCGATTACTATTGTGATGATCGTTTAGATGGTAATTTACACGATGTAGTTTATCGTCCATCAGATACAGAGATGGGTATTGATTTTAAAAATGCTTCAGTAAAAGCTAATGATATAATTCTAGCTTATCAACCTATTAAAAGGGAGAATGATAAAGATGGTTATTGGTATGATAAAGAATTAAAACAATGGGATATATTTAAAAATTTAAAACAATATTACATAAAAGATGTTTATAGTGATGGTTTTACCGCACTAAATCTATGGCGTAATGATGATGTATTTACAATAGTCACTTACTTGGGTGGTGATATGGCATATAAAGTACCAGAAAAAATTCATCATAGTGGTACTAACTATGGTTATTTTTCTACACCCGGTTATGATTTACCAACATACAGACCTTCAATAAAAAATTGCTACATAGGTGCAGCTGAATTTTTAACAAAGGAAGATAAAGATAGTACTTTCATTCCAGGGGCTTATTCTAAAATTTTGGATTTACATTTAGGTAAATATAAAAATGATTATTATGAAGTTAATCAAGTAGGCGATAAGTATTTTAAATTGGGTGATACAATACATATTATAAGACCAAATGGTGATAAAAACCATATTATAAATGACGATAAAATTACATCATCAACAAGTAGAAATGATGGCTATGTTTTTACATCAGATTGGATAGTCTGGTATAAAAGTTATTATAATCGTTATTCTTTAGAACCAAAAAAATGGGCGTTTTTAATATATTTTTCTATTTATTCAACTATTGGGATAATACTTTCAATCATTATTTATTTCATAATGAAAAATAGAAAAAGAATTGTGTTAGAATAATTAATCTCTACACTGGGCTTCGATTATAGTGTAAGCGTCGCTAATTCCTAGTTCGCCTGCTTTGCTTAAATCTTGGCAACCTTCTTCTTTTTGGTTATTTAATATTCTTGAAACACCTCGCAAAAAATAAGCGTTTGCGTAATTTTTATCTATACTTATTATTAGGGTAAAGTCGGAAATAGCTCCTCGCTCATCTTTAAGATTATGTTTTGCCATTCCTCTTAATTCTATTGCTTTTTTGTTTTTTGGATTTATTTTTATTAATTTATTTAATTCTTGAATAGCTGCAAAATAATTTTTCTCTTGAAAATAAGCATTTGCTTTTTCGTATGATGCCTTTGTGTTTTGAGCAAAACTTATTGAGCAAAAGAATAAAAACAAAGTTAGGATAATATTTTTTTTCATTTCTAATTTAATTAAGATTAACAGTTCCATCAATATCCATTAAAGGCAATAAATAAGGGGCGTATCTATCCCAAGTCTCTTTTGATATTTTGTTATAGGTCATATTATAAAGCTCAAAATAGTCATTATGTTTTATAGTTCTACTATAATAATTTCCAGTAATATTCATCTGATTTAAATCCTCTGGGCTTAACATTAATATTACTTTTTTTATTAATTGTTGATTACCTTTCAATTCACTCATATTTGGTATAAAATTAACTTTATCAATTA
>NZ_JAGNYF010000057.1 GCF_017985075.1 Flavobacterium sp. | reverse complement strand
AATTAGAAATGAATCCGTTGCGAATTTTTATATTTTTTACTGCAATTTTAGTGTTTTATTTACTTATTGATATTTATAAAATACTATTAGCCAAGCAATTAAAACATAAATTAACACCAAATAACATCTATAAAATTAAAAGAATTATTAGTATAGTAATATTAATTTTTGGGGTGTTTTTTATTCTTCAAGGGCTTTTTCCGAAAAGCAAACAAATCGTAAATAAAAAATTAGGCATAGAACAAGTTGTGAAGTAAATTACAATATTATTTATTTGACCCTTCAAAAGTTTAAAACTCTTGAAGGTTTTTTTATTAATTGAATTTTGAGTTAATAAAGATCCTTTCAGGATGACAAACTGTGCGTAATAATTTTGTGTCAATCTGTGAAATCTGTGTTTATTACTTTGTTTAAAATCAAAAAATAGCTACTATTTCTAGTCACTCTTTCTAAATCATTGTCCAGATTCGAATTATAACTTTATGAATTTTTTCTAAAAATTCATAAAAAAAAAGAGCTACTTTTTCAAGTAACTCTTTCAGAGGCATCGTCCGGATTCGAACCGGAGTAGACGGTTTTGCAGACCGGTGCCTAGCCGCTCGGCCACGACGCCATTATTGGATTGCAAATATAGATATAAAAATTTCAATATTCAAAACTCAAATTCCAAATATTTTAAAATCTATTTTCTTAAAACTATCTTTTTTTCTTCATACGTATCGTAACTCCTTCAACATCACCACCAATTGGAGGGTTTAGCTTAGTCACCTCAATTTTAATTTTTAATACTGGAAGTAATTCTTTTAAAACCCTATCAATTATTCTTTGTGCCACGTGTTCTAAAAGTTTGGCACGTATTGCCATTTCTTCTACTACAATTCGATTTAAATCTACATAATCTACAGTATCATTTAGTTCGTCTGTTTGAGCAGATGGTTTTAAATTGGTTTTTATAGTTAAATCTACACGATAATTACTACCAATTTTTGCCTCTTCCTCCAAACATCCGTGATATGAAAAGGTTCGAATATTAGTTAATTTTATGATTCCCATTTTTTATTTGATATTAGTAATCTGTTTACAATTCTTTTACACTCATAAACATTTTAAACTTATAAACTTATTGTTATCTTTGTCAAAATTACAAATTCTTATGTCTGCAGAAGAAAAATCTTTAAATTTTATAGAACAAATTATAGAAGACGATTTAAAAAACGGTTTATCATCTGATAAGTTACGTTTTCGTTTTCCTCCAGAACCTAACGGATATTTACATATTGGTCACGCAAGTGCTATTTGTCTTAATTTTGGTTTAGGTATAGATTATAAAGCGCCCGTTAATTTACGTTTTGATGATACGAATCCTTCAAAAGAAGAACAAGAGTTTGTGGACGCGATTAAAAAAGACGTCGAATGGTTGGGTTTTAATTGGGATAAAGAATGTTATGCATCGGATTATTTCCAACAATTATACGATTGGGCAGTAGAATTAATTAAAAAAGACAAGGCGTATGTGGATAGTCAGTCTTCTGAAGATATGGCCATTCAAAAAGGAACTCCTACTTCACCAGGAACTGACTCGCCTTTTAGAACGCGTACCATAGAAGAAAATTTAGACTTATTTACACGTATGAAAAACGGAGAATTCGAAAAAGGAACTCATGTTTTACGCGCTAAAATAAGTATGAAAGCTAACAATATGTTAATGCGCGACCCTATCATATATCGTATTATGCACGCACATCATCATCGTACAGGAAACGATTGGTGTATTTATCCAATGTACGATTGGGCTCACGGAGAAAGTGATTATTTAGAACAAATTTCACACTCATTCTGTACGTTAGAATTTTTACCTCATAGAGAATTATACGATTGGTTTTTAAATCAAATTTATGATGAAACCAAAGTACGACCAAAACAAAGAGAATTTGCTCGTAGAAATTTATCACACACCGTAGTTTCTAAACGTAAATTATTACAATTAGTTGAAGAAAAGCACGTTACAGCTTGGGACGATCCGAGAATGAGTACGATTTCTGGTATGAGAAGACGTGGAATAACCGCAACCGCTATTCGAAATTTTGCCAATACTATCGGAATTGCTAAACGTACAAATTTAATTGATGTATCGCTTTTAGATTTCTGTATTCGTGAAGATTTAAACAAAATTGCGCCTCGTGTAATGGCGGTTTTAAATCCAATAAAACTGGTAATTACAAATTACCCAGAAGGAAAAGAAGAGTGGTTAACAGCAGAAAACAATCCAGAAGAAGAAGTAATGACATTTAGAGAAGTCCCTTTTTCTAAAGAATTATATATTGAAAGAGAAGATTTTCAAGAAGAAGCACACAAGAAATTTTTCCGTTTAACTTTAGGAACCGAAGTACGTTTAAAAAACGCCTATATCATTAAAGGAGAATCAGTTGTAAAAGATCCAGAAGGAAATATTACCGAAATTCATTGTACTTATGATGTAGATTCTAAATCAGGAAGTGGTACAGAAGCGAGTAATAGAAAAGTAAAAGGCGTAATTCATTGGGTTTCTATACCACACGCGGTTGAAGCGGAAGTTAGATTGTATGATCGTCTTTTTACACATGAAAATCCTGATGGTAACAAAGAGGTTGATTTTAAAGAATTCATCAACCCAGAGTCTTTAAAAGTGATTACAGGGTATGTTGAACCAAGTTTACAAACCGCAAAAGAATTAGATCATTTTCAATTTCAACGCTTAGGTTATTTTTGTGTAGATAGAGATTCTTCGGTAGAAAAATTAGTTTTTAATAAAACCGTTGGATTAAGAGATACTTGGGCAAAAGTTTCTGAACAATAAAAAAAGTAGTAAGATTCTTGTATTAAGAATTAAGACTTAAAACCTATAAGATGTTTTTTCTTATAGGTTTTTTTATTCCTTTTTTGTGCTTATTTCATAGTATTAGAAAAAACTATTAAAACAATAATTAGTATAAGTTTAATCTTTAAAAAAAGGCTTTCATAACTTGTTTTTAACATAAAAATAATTTTTAATAATATGTTTTTATGTCTTTTACAAAGAAGCTCTTTTAAATCGTTTAATATTTGATTTTAGGTTTAATTAGCGTTATTTTTTACATTAGACTATTAATAGTAAATAGTCTAATAATTTTATTTTTCAATTTATTTTTTTATATTTGACTATTAATAGTAAATAGTCTAATAAATGAAAATTAAAGAAAAAATAATTTCTCTTTTTGAAACTAAAAAAGAATTAAGTGTTTCTGAAATTACAAACACACTTTTTGTTTCGAAGCAAATGGTTCATTTGGTTTTGAATAAATTATTGGAAATTGGTTTTGTTGAAAAATTCGGACGAACACCAAAAACTATATACAAGCTTAAAGAAGTTTCTAGTAAAAAAATAGAATCAAATATTCTGGTTTCTAATGAAAAACAAAATTTTCTTATTCAGAATTTTTTGATGATTTCAGAAATTGGTCAAATTCTAACAGGTTTAGAAGGTTTTGAAAATTGGTGTAGTAAACGAAAATTACCACTTGAAAAAACAATTGATGAGTTTATGTTAACAAAAGAAAAATATAATCAATATTTTGATAATAATGGTTTAATTTCTGGTTTAAATAAACTAAAAAACACTAAAGGATATGATGTTATTTTTATGGATGAAGTATTATATTTAGACTTTTATGCAATTGAAAGATTTGGTAAAACAAAACTTGGAACCATTTTACATTATGCTAAACAAGGGCAAAATAAAATGTTAATGAGATTACTAATTGAGGAAATTAAACAAAAAATCCAAATTATTATAGAACAATATAATATTGATGCTATTGCTTATGTACCGCCAACCATAAAACGTGAAACACAATTAATGAAAGTGCTAGCAAATGGTTTAAAAATTAATTTACCCGCAATAGATATTGTTAAAATTGGTGGTATAATTCCTGTTCCACAGAAATCATTAAACAAACTAGAAGAGCGAATTAATAACGCAGAAAACACTTTTGTGGTTCGAGGAAACGTTTCGTATAATAATGTTTTATTGATTGATGACGCCATTGGTTCTGGTTCAACCTTAAACCAAATTGCCGGAAAAATTAAAAACAAAAAATTGGCTAATAAAATTATTGGGTTAGCAGTTGTTGGAAGTTATAAAGGTTTTGATGTAATTACTGACGTATAAAAAAACCACCAATTGTAAAATTGATGGTTATCTTTTGTCAATCTGAATTTTCAGATTCTACTATTTTTTAAGCTTCACTTGTATCACTTGGATTATAATCTGCCGAAGTAGGATTATCTTTTTTCTTTGCTCGTTTCGGCTGATTTTTCATCGTTTCACCAATTTGGTTGCTCGCTGTAAAACTTGCCACCATATTATTTAACATATCACTTCCGGCTTGTGGAGAATTCGGTAATAAAATTAAATTACTATTTGTATCGGCGCCAATAGCTTGTAAGGTATCATAATGTTGTGTAACCACAATTAATGCCGAAGCTTCTTGCGAATTAATTCCTACATTATTTAATACTTCTACACTTTCTACTAAACCTCTTGCAATTTCTCTTCGTTGGTCTGCGATACCTTGTCCTTGTAGTTTTTTACTTTCTGCTTCTGCTTTCGCTTTTGCTACAATTCTAATACGTTGTGCTTCTGATTCAAATTCTGCTGCTGTTTTTTCTCTATCGGCAGCATTAATTCTGTTCATTGCATTTTTAACTTGAATATCTGGATCAATATCGGTTACTAAAGTGTTGATAATATCGTATCCGTAAGTAGTCATAGATTCGTTCAATTCACGTTTTACCGCAATAGCAATGTCGTCTTTTCTCAAAAACACATCATCTAAAATTAATTTTGGAACTTCAGCACGAACGACATCAAATACATAAGCCGTAATTTGATCGTGTGGATATTCTAATTTGTAAAATGCTTCGTACACTTTACTTTGAATTACGTTAAACTGAACCGAAACTTTCATTTTAATAAAAACGTTGTCTTTTGTTTTCGTTTCAATAATAACGTCTAATTGTTGAATTCTAAGATTTACTCTTCCGGCAATTCTATCAATTACTGGAATTTTTAATTGTAAACCAGAACTTCTAATGCTTGTAAATTTTCCAAATCGCTCTATTACAACAGCGGTTTGTTGCTTTACAGTAAAAAAGGAACTTAGTAAGATAAATAATCCTAAAACAAGGACGAAAATGATAATTGGAGACATAAGTGATAATTTAAAGTTATACTAATTATACGTTGCTTTTGTGTAAAAGTTACAAGAAGTACAAATTATCACTTATATCTTAATTTTGGTGTTTATAAAGTTGCAATTGCTTTTTCAATTCTGTTTGATGTTTCTGCTTTTCCAATTAGTTCAATAATATCAAATAAATGAGGCCCTTTTAATGCGCCAACTAAACTCAATCGTAGCGGTTGCATTACTTTCCCCATTCCAATTTCGTTTGTTGTCATCCAGTCTTTTAAAAGATTTTCAATATTTGTTGATGTAAAATCTTCTATATTTTGTAATTGCTCAACAACTTGTTTCATCAATTCTGGCGTTTCCTCTTTCCAGTTTTTAGCTGCTTTTTCATCGTAAGACGTTGGCGCAACAAAGAAATAATCGGCTAAATCCCAAAACTCAGTTATAAAATTAGCACGTTCTTTAATTGAAGCAACTACTCTTTTAATATCTAAAGAAGTTGAAATTCCTTTTTCTTCTAATATTACTTTAAACGCTTCGGCTAAACTTTCATCCGTTTGTTTTTGTAAGTATTGATGATTGAACCATTTGTTTTTCTCTGGATCAAATTTTGCACCTGATTTATGAATTCGTTTTAAATCGAATTTTTCAATAAGTTCTGCTAAACTAAATATTTCTTGTTCCGTTCCGTCATTCCAACCCAATAAGGCTAAAAAGTTAATTACGGCTTCTGGGAAAAATCCAGATTCTTTGTAACCGTTCGAAATTGTCTTGCTGGAAGCATCTCTCCATTGTAAAGGAAATACTGGAAACCCTAATTTATCTCCATCACGCTTGCTTAATTTTCCGTTTCCAATTGGTTTTAAAATCAAAGGTAAATGTGCAAATTCTGGCGCTTCCCAACCAAATGCTCTGTAAAGCATTACGTGTAAAGGCATAGATGGCAACCATTCTTCACCTCTAATTACGTGTGACGTTTCCATTAAATGATCATCTACAATATTTGCTAAATGATACGTTGGCATTCCGTCCGATTTAAATAAGACTTTATCGTCAAGTAAATTGGTATCAAAATGTACATCACCACGAATAATGTCTTGTAAATGCAAGGTTTCGTTAACTGGTGTTTTAAATCGGATTACATAATGTTCTCCATTTGTAATTCGCGTTTTTACTATTTCTTCCGAAAAATTTAATGAAGTATCTAATTTTTCTCTAACAGTATGATTGTATATAAATGTTTTTCCTTCTTTTTCTGCTTGTTTGCGCAATTCGTCCAATTTTTCTGGAGTATCAAACGCATAATACGCCCAACCAGATTGAATTAACTCATCGGCATATTGCTTGTACATTTCTTTTCTATCCGATTGACGGTACGGTCCAAATTTTTCATTTTTTCCAATGGTTTCATCAGGAGAAATTCCTAACCATTCTAAAGCTTCAAAAATATAATCTTCCGCTTCAGCTACAAAACGAGTTTGGTCGGTATCTTCTATACGTATATAAAAAGTACCGCCTTTTTTTTTGGCAAATAAATAATTAAAAAGCGCAGTTCTTACGCCACCAATATGTAAAGGCCCTGTTGGACTTGGGGCAAATCGTACTCTTACCGGTTTGTTCATCTATATAAATTTTTGTCAAAGATACTATTTTAAAATTCCAAACTCCAAATACTGCATAAATTGGAATTTGGAATTTAAAAATTAGAATTTTTTTTGTGATTGATTTTTTTGTAGTTTTATCGGTTATAAACAAATTAGTAACAATCTTGGAAAAGAAAGCTATAATTTACGATAAACTGGAAGGCTTTATCAAAAAGTTTTACACGAATGAGTTGATAAAAGGAGTACTTCTTTTTATGACCATTGGCTTATTGTATTTTATTTTTACTTTTTTAATTGAATATTTTTTATGGTTTTCTACCCAGGGAAGAACTATTTTGTTTGGGTTGTTTTTGTTTGTAGAAGTATTTTTGTTAGCTAAATTTATAATTTTTCCGTTAACGAAATTATTTAAAATTCAAAAAGGGTTAAATTATACCGAAGCTTCAAAAATTATAGGAACTCATTTTGATGAAGTGCAAGATAAATTACTTAATTTCTTGCAATTAGCCAATACCACTGAGCCTTCAGAATTGGTTTTAGCTTCTATAGAACAAAAAGCAAAGAACTTACAACCCGTTCCGTTTTCAAACGCCATTAACTTTAATTCCAACAAAAAATATTTGCCATTTGCGCTTATTCCATTGTTGTTTATTTTGTTTTTCTATATTTCTGGAAATTCAGATGTGATTTCTAAAAGTTTTGCCAGAGTAGTTCAATACGATACAAATTTTGAAAAACCAGCCGCGTTTAAGTTTGAAATTGTTTCTTCTTCTTTAAACGTGGAACAAAACAAATCTTTTAAGTTAATCGTTAAAACTGTTGGAAATATCATTCCAGAAAACGCGTCAATTGTAATTAATAATGAAGAATATTTTTTAGAAAACACTTCGCCGGGTAATTTTACTTATCAGTTTGAAAACGTACAGAAAGATATTAAATTTCATTTTCAATCTAACGAAATCACTTCTGCCGATTATGTGTTAAACGTGGTGAACGTGCCAACTATTTCATCATTTACGATGCAATTAAATTTTCCAAATTATTTAGGAAAAAAACCAGAAATTATTCAAGGCACAGGAAATGCAGTTATTCCTGAAGGCACAACGGTAACTTGGAAATTAAATACGTTTGCTACTACACAAGTAGCTTTTAAAGATCAATCTGCAATTAGTTTGTTTCAAATAAACGCAGCGCAATTTTCATTTGCAAAACGAATTACTAACGCTACCGATTATCAAATTTCTATTTCAAACACGCAACTTAAAAACTACGAGAATTTACAATATAAATTAACCATTTTAAAAGACCAGTTTCCGAGTATTTCAGTAAACGAAACCCCTGACAGTTTAAAACTAAAACAAAAAGTAATTATTGGACAAATAGCTGATGATTATGGTATGTCTAAATTACAAATGGTGTTTTACGATAAAAACAAACCAAACATTCTTTTCAAAAAAGGCTTGATTTTAAAAAACAAAGTGGTTGATCAATTTGTATATGCTTTTCCTGACGGAATTGCGTTACAACCCGGAATTAATTACGAATATTATTTCGAAGTGTTTGATAATGATATAGTTAATGGTTTAAAATCATCTAAATCAGCCGTTTTTTCTCATTCTGAATTAACAAAAGAGCAAAAAGAGCAAAAATCATTACAAGAACAGCAATCCAACATCAATAGTTTACAAAAAGCGCTTGACAATCAAGACAAACAATTTGAAGCATTAGACAAATTAAAAAAACTGGATAAGCAAAAAGACAACTTAGATTATAAAGACCAAAAGAAAATTCAAGACTTTATTAATCGTCAAAAAGAGCAAGATGAAATGATGAAAGAATTTTCCGAAAAAATGAAGGAAAATCTCGAACAATTTAAGCCTGAGCAAAAAGACGAAATGAAACAAGAGCTTTTAAACCGTTTAGAAAAAAACGAAAAACAAGCAGCGAAAAATGAAAAGCTTTTAAAGGAACTTGAAGCGTTAACTAAAAAATTAGAAAAAGACGAATTGTTCGATAAAGCCGATAAATTAAAACAACAAGCGAAAACACAACAAAAATCGTTAGAACAATTAGTTGAGTTAACCAAAAGATATTATGTTGAACAAAAAGCAGAACAACTGGCGGATAAATTAGACAAATTAGCTAACAAACAAGATAAACTTTCAGACAAAGAAAGTCCTACGAAAGAGGAACAAGAAAAGCTTTCAAAAGAGTTCGATGATTTAAAAAAAGAACTTGACGAATTAGAAAAAGAAAACAAAGAATTGAAATCGCCAATGGATATTCCAAACGATAAAGGCGATCAAAAAGATGTAGACCAAGAACAGCAAAAAGCAGAAGACAATTTAGAAAAGAAAGACCAAAAACAAGCCAAAAAGAATCAAAAAGCAGCGGCTCAAAAAATGAAACAAATGAGCCAAAAAATGTCTGAATCCATGTCTGCTGGTGAAATGGAAGACAATGCTGAAGACGCTAAAGTAATGCGTCAAATTTTAGATAATTTATTGTCTTTTTCATTTGATCAAGAAAAGGTAATGAAACAATTTAAGGCGGTTTCTAATTCCAAATCTAATGTAAGCGCTTTACTAAAAAACCAGCAAGATTTAAAAACGCAATTTAAGCACGTTGACGACAGTTTGTTTGCTTTGTCTTTGCGCCAACCCAAGCTTTCTGATTTAGTTTTAAAAGAAGTAGAAGAAATACATTATAATTTAGATAAGTCTATTGAGAATTTAGTTTCCACTTCTCGTTCAAAAGGAATTTCACACCAACAATTCACATTGTCTTCCGCAAACAAATTAGCAGATTTTCTTAGTAATGTGCAAAGCGAAATGAGTATGAGTATGTCTTCTTCTGGAGGCAGCGGGAAACCAAAACCAGGCAAAGGAAAAGGCGACCAATTGTCCGATATTATTTCTAAACAAAAAGGCTTGGGCGACAAAATGAAAGACGGAAAACCAAAACCTGGTGAAGGAAAAAAACCTGGTGAAGGTAAAAAAGGCAGTCAAGAAGGCGAAGGCGGTTCTCAAGGCAACGAAGGAAAAGATGGCGAAGGCGATGCGGGTAAACTATTAGAAATAATTAAAGAACAACAAGAGTTGCGCGAGTCTTTGCAAAACGAACTAAACAAAAACGGAATGGGCGGTAATGGTCAAAACGCCGTAAACCAAATGAAAGAGTTAGAGAAGCAATTAATCAATAAAGGTCTAACGCAAGACAATATTAATCGTGCGCTTCAAATTAATCACGAGTTATTAAAATTAGAATCAGCACTTAAACAACAAGGACAAGACACCAAAAGAGAATCAAATACTAACAAAACAGATTTTTTAGGAAGCAACAAACCCCTTCCTCCTGCCCTTTTAAATTATTTAAAAAGTGTAGAAATATTAAACAGACAAAGCTTACCTTTGCAACCCAATTTTAACACCAAAGTGCAACAATATTTTAAAAACAATGATTAGTTTTAATTACGAATCTGATTTTATTTTAGACCAAGAAGAGCGTTTTACTTCTTGGATAGAAACCATTATAACTTCTGAAAACAAAACCCTTGGAGAAATTTCTTATGTTTTTTGTGACGACGACTATTTACATGCTATTAATATGCAGTATTTAAACCACGACACACTTACAGATATTATTAGTTTTGATTACACAGAAGGCGATATAATTAGTGGAGATATTTTTATTTCTATCGAAAGGGTTAAAGACAACGCGATTGATTTTAAAGTCTCTTTTGAAGAAGAATTAAAACGTGTTTTGGCTCACGGTGTTTTGCATTATTGCGGATACAAAGACAAAACAGATACAGATGCCGCTTTAATGCGTGCCAAAGAAGAAGAAAAAATAAAACTGTTCCACGTGGAACTTTAATATAGTAATCGAGTTTTTTTGTTCCACGTGGAACAAAAAAACATAAAGAAAACCACGTGTTTCACGTGGAACAAAAGATATGTTTCAAGAAAAATACGATGTAATTGTTGTAGGTGCTGGTCACGCAGGTTGCGAGGCCGCTGCTGCTGCTGCCAATATGGGCTGTAGTACTTTATTGGTTACTATGAACTTGCAAAACATTGCTCAAATGTCTTGTAATCCAGCCATGGGAGGCATTGCAAAAGGTCAAATTGTTCGTGAAATTGATGCTTTAGGCGGTTATTCCGGAATTGTTTCTGATGTAACGGCTATTCAGTTTAAAATGCTGAATCTCTCAAAAGGACCAGCAATGTGGTCGCCTCGTTGTCAATCCGACAGAATGCGCTTTGCCGAAGAATGGAGAATGATGTTAGAAGGAACTCCGGATTTAGATTTTTATCAAGAAATGGTTTCGGGTATTATAACCGAAGGAAACCATATTGTAGGTATTAAAACATCTTTAGGATTAGAGATTAAAGCCAAAACGGTAGTCCTTACAAATGGTACTTTTTTAAATGGTTTAATTCATATCGGAGACAAACAATTTGGAGGAGGACGTGCAGGCGAAAGTGCTTCTTTTGGCATTACTGAAGATTTATTAAATTTAGGTTTTGAATCAGGAAGAATGAAAACTGGTACGCCGCCTCGTGTAGACGGTCGTTCTTTAGATTATTCTAAAATGATTGAACAACCAGGTGATAAAAACCCTTCAAAATTTTCGTATTCCGATGTTACAAAACCATTAACAGAACAACGTTCTTGTTTTATGACTTATACTTCTGAAGTGGTTCACGATTTATTACGTGAAGGTTTTGATAGAAGCCCGATGTTTAATGGTAGAATTAAATCTATCGGACCAAGATATTGCCCTTCTATTGAAGATAAAATCAATCGTTTTGCAGACAAAGATCGTCATCAATTATTTATCGAACCAGAAGGATGGAAAACGTGCGAAGTGTATGTAAATGGTTTCTCAACCTCGCTTCCAGAAGATGTGCAATTTAAAGCCTTACGTTCTGTAGTTGGTTTCGAAAACGTGAAGTTTTTCCGACCAGGATATGCTATTGAGTACGATTACTTCCCTCCTACGCAACTAAAACACACTTTAGAGACAAAACTAATTAATGGATTATATTTTGCCGGACAGATTAATGGTACAACCGGTTACGAAGAAGCCGCTTCTCAAGGATTAATGGCGGGTATTAACGCAGCATTACAAGTTCAAGAAAAAGAACCTTTGATTTTAAAGCGAGATGAAGCATATATTG
>NZ_JAGNYF010000056.1 GCF_017985075.1 Flavobacterium sp. | reverse complement strand
ACCCATTTTGAAGGTTCATTTACTTCAGGAATTGATTTTTTATAAATTCCAATATAAAATCCTTTTTTGTCTTCGTTGAATTTTTTGGTTACAATGTAATTTCTTGTTTTAGCCCAAGCTTTTTTCATGTGAGAATAATCTCCTTTTAATGTGGTTTTTATAGCTAAAAATGAGCTGTAGTTTTTACCTTGAATTTGACTATCTGGCGTTGTGAATATTTTTTCTTTGACTGGAACGCACATCGCATAAACTATTTTGTTTTCGTTTTCATTATTCTGAAACATTACAAATGGCACTTCTAACGTTTCTATATCATTTGATTTGATGAAATTTTTCATTGTTTTTAACAATGCTTTAGATTTTTTCGGAAAATCTTTAACTAAACAAGAATCTTTTTGTTCTAAATAATTAATTGCAGGTCTGTTTACCAATCCGTCTACTTTTATATCATATTCACCTAATTCACTTACAAAATAGTTGTTAATTTTATTTAAACTTTCTTGTATCTGCGGCCCCACATAACTTGTAATTCCTCCATTTAATACAGAATATATTTTTTCTGTAAATGATAAATCGCCTTTAATAGTAACGGATGCTAACGTATTGTTTCCTAATTTCTTAAATTTCCAATGCAATGTTTGCTTGTTATCGTTTTGAATAAAGAGTTGCGATATGGAATCTTTTTGAGCAAAAGTGGTAATAATAGCATTTTCAGAATCCCATTTTACATATGATTTTTTACCAATAGTATTTTGAGAGGTAGTAAAATTAAAATTTTCTTCGGTATTGAATTGCTGCCAATCATTCCAATTAGAAAAATCGTTTACATATTCAAACACAGAATTACTTGGTGTATTTATTTCTTTTTGTTTTGTAATTTCATAAGTAGCAGGTTGTGTGGCAACAAAAACTACAAAAGCCAAAAGGAATAGCAGAAATAAAAGCGATAAATATTTTAAAATTTTCATTTGTTTTTGGGGATAAAAATCAAATATAATAAATTATTCTTTTATGAAACCCTTTATTAAAAATAAGAATAAAATAAAAAGTAAAAAACCTAAAACAATCCATTTTACTCCTTTATATTGCTGTTTATGAATTTTTTTATCCTTTAAATACATAAAAACAATAATTGTAATAAAAGAAATTGCAAATAAAATTGCAAATACGGTTTGTCCTTTTGAAAACATGTTGATAATTTTTTTTTCAAATTTAAGGATTACAAGTTTTAAAATATAATTTTATAGCATAATAATATCAAAAATAAAGTTTGTTACGAATTATCAAATTTCAATTAATGTTAAACCTTATACTATGCAAAAACAATTAGACGCTGTTAAATTATTTCATACCACTTATGGTTTAGGAGTAAGTGAAAACATGAAAGCCGACTTAGGCACACAAAAAAATAACCTTCGTTTTGAATTAATGAAGGAAGAAAACGAGGAATATTTAGAAGCTGTACAAAATAATGATTTAATAGAAATTGCTGATGCACTTGGCGATATGTTATACATATTATGCGGAACTATATTAGAACATGGTTTACAACATAAAATTGAAGCTGTTTTTGATGAAATTCAGCGAAGTAATATGAGTAAATTAGGTGAAGACGGAAAGCCTATTTATCGTGAAGACGGAAAAGTAATGAAAGGACCAAATTATTTTAAACCTAATTTTGAAGCTATTTTAAAGTAATATCTTCTGATTTAAAACAAAAAAATCCTTAATGTGAATTAAGGATTTTTTTTGTAATTATAATTAAATATTTATTCAGAAACTAAAACATACTCACCAGAAGCTAAAAGTGCTTCTGCTTTTTTGTATTTCATAGTTTCACTTTTTCCACTCATAACGTTTTTAATTGTTACGTTATCGTTTCTATTGATTTTTGGTTGATCACGAACAATAGTTTCTGTAACCGTCGGGCGTTGTTGTGCTTGATTTCCAGCTTCTCTATTCGCTTGCGCTAAATCATCAGAATCTAACGTATCTTTTGATTCGGTATAATTTGATTTTTTTGTTACTTGTTTGGCTTCCTGAATGTTATTCGCATTTTGTGAAGGCAATTCTCCTTTAAATAAAAATGAAATCACATCTTTATTCACTTGTTCAATCATGGCTTTAAATAATTTAAATGCCTCAAATTTATAAATTAATAAAGGATCTTTTTGTTCGTGTACCGCTAACTGAACCGATTGTTTCATTTCATCCATTTTACGTAAATGTTTTTTCCATGATTCATCTACAATAGCTAAAGTAATATTCTTTTCGAAATCTGTAATTAACGATTTTCCTTCTGATTCGTAAGCTTTTGTTAAATTCGTAACTACATTTAATGTTTTAATTCCATCCGAAAAAGGCACTACAATTCTTTCAAATTGTCCGTTATTATTTTCGTAAACATCTTTAATTATTGGATACGCTTCTTTTGCATCACGAACTACTTTTTCATCATAATAAGCATAAGCCGCTTTATATGTTTTTGCAACAATTTGTTGTACGTTTAATTTTGCAAATTCAGCTTCTGTTACTGGAGCAGTAATAGAAAAAGTTCGTATTAATTGAAATTCGAAGTTTTTAAAATCATTTACAATTTTGTTGTTTTCTACAATAACTTCACAAGTATCATAAATCATATTTACGATATCTACTTTTAAACGCTCACCTTGTAAGGCGTGACGACGACGTTTGTATACCACTTCACGTTGTGAATTCATTACATCATCATATTCTAATAAGCGTTTACGGGTTCCAAAGTTGTTTTCTTCTACTTTTTTCTGTGCACGTTCGATAGATTTTGTCATCATAGAATGTTGAATCACTTCACCTTCTTTTAATCCCATTCTATCCATGACTTTTGCGACTCTCTCTGATCCGAATAAACGCATTAAGTTATCTTCCAATGAAACATAAAACTGAGAACTTCCTACATCTCCTTGACGACCAGCACGTCCACGTAACTGTCGGTCTACACGACGAGAATCGTGTCGTTCTGTTCCTATAATAGCTAAACCACCAGCTGCTTTTACTTCTGGTGATAATTTAATATCGGTACCACGACCAGCCATATTTGTTGCAATAGTTACCACGCCTGGTTTTCCAGCTTCAGCTACAATTTCAGCCTCGCTTTTATGCATTTTCGCATTCAATACATTATGATTGATACCACGCATTTTAAGCATTCTACTTAATAATTCTGAAATTTCTACTGAAGTTGTCCCGATTAACACTGGTCTTCCTGCGTTTGAAAGTTCTACTACATCTTCAATAACAGCATTGAATTTTTCACGAACCGAACGATAAATTAAATCTTCTCTGTCAATACGAGACATTGGTTTATTCGTAGGGATTTCAACTACATCTAATTTATAGATTTCATTAAACTCACCTTCTTCTGTAATTGCTGTCCCCGTCATACCTGCTAATTTGCTGTACATACGGAAGTAATTTTGTAAAGTTACTGTAGCAAAAGTTTGAGTGGCTGCTTCGATTTTTACGTTTTCTTTAGCTTCAATAGCTTGGTGTAATCCATCAGAATAACGACGGCCATCCATAATACGACCTGTCGATTCGTCTACAATCATTACTTTGTTGTCCATTATTACATATTCTGTATCTTTTTCAAAAACAGCATATGCTTTTAATAATTGCGTTAGCGTATGAATTCTTTCTGATTTTACAGAAAACTCTCTGTATAAATCTTCTTTTAATTCGGCTTCAGCATCTTTATCTAAATTTTGTTTTTCGATAGCTGAAATTCCAGTAGAAATATCTGGCAATACGAAGAAATTCTCATCCGTATCTTGCGATAAAAATTTAATTCCATTATCTGTTAATTCTACTTGATTGTTTTTTTCTTCAATAACAAAGTAAAGCGCCTCATCTACTTTAGGCATTTCTCTATTATTGTCTTGCATATGAGCATTTTCTGTTTTTTGAAGAATTTGTTTGATTCCTTCTTCAGATAAAAACTTAATTAATGCTTTGTTTTTAGGATACGCACGGTAGGTTCTTAATAATTGAAAACCACCATCTTTAACATTTCCTTCTTTAATTAATCGTTTCGCTTCGGTTAAACAATCTGTTGCAATTTTTTTCTGTAATGTAAATAAATTCTCAACTTTTGGTTTTAATTCTAAAAACTCGTGTCTGTCTCCATCTTCAACAGGTCCTGAAATAATTAAAGGAGTTCTTGCATCATCAACTAATACAGAATCGACCTCATCTACAATGGCGAAATTGTGTTTTCTTTGTACTAAATCTTCTGGAGAATTCGCCATATTATCACGTAAATAATCGAAACCAAATTCGTTATTCGTACCATAAGTAATATCGGCGTTATATGCTTTTCTTCTCGCTTCAGTATTTGGTTGGTGATTATCAATACAATCTACAGTTAAACCGTGGAATTCGAATAAAGGCGCTTTCCAAGTACTATCACGTTTAGCTAAATAGTCATTTACAGTAACTAAATGCACTCCATTTCCTGTAAGTGCGTTTAAGTAAAGCGCAAGAGTTGCTACTAATGTTTTACCTTCTCCTGTTTGCATTTCGGCAATTTTACCTTGATGTAAAACGATACCACCCATTAATTGTACATCATAATGAATCATATCCCAAGTGATTGGTTTTCCTGCAGCATCCCAAGAATTTGCCCAATTTACTTCTTCGCCTACAATGGTAATATAAGGTTTTGTTGCAGAAAGTTCTCTGTCTTTTGCAGTAGCAGTAACAGTAATTGAAGTATTTTCTTTAAAGCGACGAGCCGTTTCTCTTAAAACAGCAAATGCTTCTGGTAAAATTTCATTTAGTGTTTTTTCTGAAATATCGTACGCTTCTTTTTCTAACTTATCAATTTCAGTATATATGTTTTCACGAGCATCAACATCTACTGTGTTTTCTGCTTCCGATTTTAACGCTTCAATTTTAGCATCTTTTTCAGCACGAGCTTGATTAATTTTATCTTTAAATAAAACCGTTTTTGCTCTTAATTCATCGTGCGAAATTGATTTTAATGCTTCTTGATAAGAATTAATCTTATTTACGATAGGTTGAATGGCTTTGATATCGTTGGCTGATTTATCACCAACAAATATTTTTAATATCGAATTTACAATACTCATAATCTTTATTTTATATATGTTTTACCTTACGGTTGTATTCATTTGTAAAGATAACCAAAAAAAAAGCCTCACCGAAGAGACTTTTTAATAGGCTATTTATTTTTTAATATTCATCCTCGTTCCAAAGATAATCTTCATCTGTAGGATAATCTGGCCAAATTTCTTCCATCGACTCATAAATTTCACCTTCATCCTCTATAGACTGTAAGTTTTCTACCACTTCTAATGGTGCTCCAGCTCTGATGGCGTAGTCAATTAATTCGTCTTTTGTAGCAGGCCATGGCGCATCACTTAAATATGATGCTAATTCTAACGTCCAATACATCTTATTTAGATTTTTTAGTTTAATGCAAAAATAAATTTATTAGTTAAAAAGACAAGTTTTTTTTGAATTATTTTTTAATAAATTTTAAGAACTTAATTTCAGTGGTCAGTTTTCAGTTTTTAGTGATTAGATTTTTATGTTTTCAGAACACTTTTTACTAAATACAGAATACTATTTTCTGGGTATCCACTTTACTTCTTCAGCGTTTAAATCATAAGACAACTTTCGTGCCAATACGAATAAATAGTCAGAAAGTCGGTTTAAATATTTAATTGCAATCTCTGCAACAGGTTCGTTATGGTCTAAATGCACGGCTAAACGCTCGGCTCTTCTGCATACACAACGTGCAATATGACAATATGACACGGTTGTATGTCCACCTGGCAAAACAAAATGCGTCATCGGAGGCAATGCTTCTTCCATAGCATCAATTTCTTTTTCAAGTAATTCGATATCACTTTCAATTATACCTAAGTTTTGTAAACGTTTTTCGCCGTTTTTTAATACTTCTTTTTCAGGTGGTGTAGCTAATATAGCGCCAACAGTAAATAATCTGTCTTGAATTTCAATTAAAATATCTTTATAATGTGCATTGAACTCTTGATCACGAATTAATCCAATATGCGAATTTAATTCATCAACCGTCCCGTAACTTTCAATTCGGATATGGTCTTTTGGTACTCTTGTTCCTCCGAAAAGGGCAGTGGTTCCGGTGTCACCTGTTTTAGTATATATTTTCATTTTTGCTTTTCAAGTCTTTTTAAAAATTGTTTTTTTTCGAATTACGAATTTTATTCTTTGTTTTTTTGTAATGAAACCAGCACTCCAATTGTGATGGATAATGCAATAAATACTAACGATAACCATTCCGGGAAATATTCTGGGAAGTGATGAATCAATAACATTTTTACACCAACGAAAGTTAAAATTGCAATTAAACTGTATTCAATATAACTAAATTTTTCAATCATATTGGCTAAGAAGAAATACATAGAACGTAATCCTAAAATTGCAAAAATATTAGAACTGAATACCAAAAATGGGTCAGAAGTAATCGCTAAAATAGCAGGAACACTGTCTAATGCAAAAATCACATCCATAACTTCAATAACAATTAATGCAATAAATAAAGGTGTTACGTAATTAATGTTTTCTTTTCTAATGAAAAATTTCTGTCCTTCAATTTCGGTATGAACAGGAAATATTTTCCCTATTAGCTTATATATTTTAGAATCTTTTGGATCAAATTCTTCTTCCTCTTTACTAAATAGCATTTTCATAGCTGTAAAAATTAAGAAAGCACCGAATACATATATAATCCATTCAAATCGATTAATAAGCGCTACGCCTAAAAATATCATTAAACCTCTAAATATAATTGCTCCAATGATTCCCCAAAATAAAACTCTGTGTTGGTATTTTTGTGGTATTTTAAAGGATGAAAAAATAATAGCAATTACAAAAATATTATCTGCACTTAAGGAAAGCTCAATTAAATACCCTGTAATATATTTTAAAGACGCTTGCATCGGTTTTAATCCCGTTGGATTGGCAATAAAATCTCCGGCATAAAGTAAATATACTATTCCAGAAAATATAAAAGAAAGCGTTACCCAAAGTATGGTCCATTTTGAGGCTTCTTTACTACTAATTATATGAGGATTTTTATTAAAAACACCTAAATCGAGTGCTAAAAATATAGAAATTGCGATTAGAAAAATAATCCAAACTGTCATAATGATTGATTTTTAGCAAATATAAATTAAAATTCAGAAATTTTTAGCTTCATTCAGATTAAAAATAAGTTTTTACGTTTTTGTTAGTCTAACCCCTGGTTTTTTCTTTTAAATATATTGGAAATTAAAATATTTTTAATCTACCCCTAAAATTTTAGGGGGTAAGTTTTTTTATTTGTAAATATTTTATACTTTTGCAGTGTAAAATTTAGAAATTAATTTTAAAACCTAACTTTATGGCTACACTTCGTTTCCAAGCTTTAGATAAAGCTACAAGTAGAAAACCAGTTTCTTTTGAAGAAACAGCAAGAAAATCAGAAATTTTTGCTTCTAATGTGTTCAACGACAAATCAATGCGTCAATTTTTAACACCAGATGCTTATAAAGCTGTTAAAAGCGCAATTGAATTAGGAACAAAAATCGATCGTAAAATTGCGGATTATGTTGCAATGGGAATGAAAGAGTGGGCTTTATCAAAAGGTGTTACACATTATACACACTGGTTCCAACCATTAACTGGAACAACGGCTGAAAAACACGATGCTTTTTTCGAAACATCAATGGATGGTTCAGACCCAGTTGAAAAATTTGGAGGTTCACAATTGGTTCAACAAGAACCAGATGCTTCTTCATTTCCAAATGGTGGAATTAGAAATACATTTGAAGCTCGTGGTTATACAGCTTGGGATCCAACATCTCCAGCATTTATTTTTGGTAGTACTTTATGTATTCCTACTGTTTTCGTATCGTACACAGGGGAAGCTTTAGATAATAAAACACCTTTATTAAGAGCGTTAAGTGCTATTGATACTGCTGCTACAGAAGTAGCTAAATATTTCGATAAAAATGTTAAAAAAATTACACCAACTTTAGGTTGGGAACAAGAATATTTCTTAATTGATTCTGCTTTAGCAGCTACAAGACCTGATATTATTGCTACTGGTAGAACTTTATTAGGACACACGTCTTCAAAAGGACAACAATTAGACGACCATTATTTTGGTTCTATTCCAACTCGTGTTTTACAATATATGAGAGAATTAGAATACGAATGTATGTTATTGGGTATTCCAGTTAAAACGCGTCATAATGAAGTAGCGCCAGGACAATTTGAATTGGCTCCAATTTTTGAAGAAACCAATTTAGCAGTTGACCATAACTCCTTATTAATGGATGTGATGGAAAAAGTTGCGGAAAGACACGATTTCAAAGTTTTATTCCACGAAAAACCATTTAAAGGTGTAAATGGTTCGGGTAAACATAACAACTGGTCATTAGCAACAGATACTGGAATTAATTTATTAGCTCCAGGAAAAACGCCAATGAGTAATTTAATGTTCTTAACGTTTTTTATCAACACAATTAAAGCGGTTCACGATTACGAAGAATTATTAAGAGCGTCAATTGCATCAGCAAGTAACGACCACCGTTTAGGAGCAAATGAAGCGCCACCTGCAATTATTTCTGTGTTTATTGGTCAACAATTAACAAAAGTATTAGCTGAATTAGAAGGCGTTACGAAAGGAAAATTATCTCCAGAAGAAAAAACAGATTTAAAATTAAACGTAGTTGGAAAATTACCAGATGTTTTATTAGATAATACAGATAGAAACAGAACGTCTCCATTTGCCTTTACAGGAAATAAATTCGAATTTAGAGCGGTTGGTTCAACAGCTAACTGTGCCGTTTCAATGACAACTTTAAATTCAATTGTTGCCAAACAATTAATCGACTTCAAAAAAGAAGTTGATGTATTAATTGAAACAAAAGATTTAAAGAAAGACGAAGCGATTTTCAATACGTTAAGAGAATACATCAAAGGAACAAAAGCCATTTTATTTGAAGGTGACGGATATAGCGATGCTTGGGAAAAAGAAGCTAAAAAACGTGGATTAAGTAATCATAAAACTACTCCAGAAGCCTTAAAAGCGAAAGTTTCTAAAAAAGCATTTGATTTATTTGCCGAATTAGGCGTAATGAATCACATTGAAGTAGAATCACGTTACGAAATTGAATTAGAAGAATACACGAAAAAAATTCAAATTGAAGGAAGAGTTTTAGGAGACATTGCCCGTAATCACGTAATTCCAACTGCAATTAAATATCAAAATACGTTAATTGAAAACGTAAAAGGTTTAAAAGATATTTTTGAAAAAGATTTCACTAAAATTGCGAAAGAACAAATTGAGTTAATCAAAGAAATTTCAGCACATATTGAAGGCATCAATCGTAATATTGACGAAATGATTGAAGAACGTAAAAAAGCAAATAATTTAGACAATACGGAAAAAATGGCAGCCGCTTACTGTAATAAAGTAAAACCATATTTTGAAGTAATTCGCGAACACTGCGATAAATTAGAGCTTTTAGTTGATAATGGAATTTGGCCATTAACAAAATATAGAGAATTGTTTTTTATTAAATAATATTTGTTTAGATTTGAAAATGCTTGTTAGAAATAACAAGCATTTTTTTTACAATAATTTTGTCAGTTTTAAGTTATACTAAAAAATACGATTTTATGAAATTATTAATTATAAGTTTATTTTCTATTTTTTGCTTAACGTCTTTTTCACAAAAAAAGATGACACTTTATTTTGATACCAATTCAAGTGAGCTTAGCCAAAAAGAAATGGTTAAATTCAATGAATTTATGAAAACAAAAGATTTAAAAATTCAGAAAGTTATTGGTTTTTGCGATTTGCGTTCTTCTAATAAATATAACGATTCATTAGCATTAGCAAGAGCCAATTTTGTTTCAAGTTTAATTCGATTGTCTTCTTTTAATTCTGTGTTTGAAGTAAAATCTAAAGGAGAAAATTTCAATCAATTGAAAGATTTAGATTTAAACAGAAAAGTAGAAATTCATTTTAAAATTGAAAAAACAGCACCTTCAAAAGTTGTTCCAGAAGAAAGTTTAGGTACACGTATTTCTAAATCTAAAAAAGGCGATAAATTAGTGCTTAAAAATTTATTCTTTTACGACAGAACGGATATTTTATATCCGGAATCCTATAAACCGCGGGAAGAATTACTAAAAGCATTGAAAGATAATCCGAAATTAAAGATAGAAATTCACGGTCATATTTGTTGCACGCCCGGAAAAGATAAAGAAGAAATTGCTTTAAAACGTTGTGTGGGAACCATTGAATATTTAGTGGTAAACGGAATAGATAAATCGAGATTAAGTTATAAAAGCTTCGATGCAGCGCAACCTATTTTTCCCATTCCAGAAAAAAATGAAGAGGAACGAAAAGCCAATCGTCGTATAGAAATTTTAATCGTTGATAAATAAATGGCATAGTTTTTAACCTATATTTGTATATCTATAATAAACTAATTAATGAAAAACTTATTTGCTATTGCCTTATACCTTTTACCTTTTTTTAGCTATACCCAATCTTTTCAATGGATTAAAGATGGCGGTAGTTCGGAGAATTTAGGTTCTAATGATTACGAGCAGGTATATAGCATGGCTACTGATAGCCAAAAAAATGTGTATGTATTATCAAAGGTGGGCATGAGTAGCTTAAATATTGATGGTAATCCTAAAGCAAACTATGACGATCCAAGTTCTACACCTACAGATGTTGTTTTAGCTAGTTTTTCTTGTAATGGTACCTACCGTTGGAGTAAAATAATTGGTGGAGCTAATACAGAAAATATCAGCGCTGTTCAAGTAGATTCACAAGACAATGTGTATGTTGCAGGTAAAATAGCATCTTGTGATAACGGTACTTCCTTACAACCCTATCCAGGGAGAATTGAAAACGATTATACATTTAGCAATGCATCGAATGCTTGTAACGTGATTTTTTTGGCAAAGTTTAACACAAATGGAGTATTTCAATACATTAAGCGTCCTCAACTTCCTACAACTACATCTAACGCGCTAACCTATACAGCAAGCTTTAATTTTCAAATTCAAAATGATATTTTGTATTGGTTTGTATGGCTACCACCTGGTACTTATGCTAATGATGCTTTTACCAATAGCACTAGCGAGACGCACGCTCCTTATGTTTTAAAATATAATTTAGATGGCACTTTTATAGCCGCTACTCAATTAGGAGCTGTTCAAGGTATTTTCAGCATGATTGTAAAATATTACCGCAATCCACATAATGGGTTTTATTATATGACTTATGTTAGAACTCAAACTCCAGCCACTTTCACAATTAACGGTCAACCAGTGGTGAACGCTGCGGCTTTGGTTTGTTATGATGCTAATGGTAATTTCTTGTGGAAGCGAGAAAATAATAATAATACTGCTAATAATATGAAGTTTTTTGATATTAGTTTTGATCCTCAGAACAATATTTATATTGCTGGCTATATGACTGGTCTTAATTTAAATAGCTTTATGGGGTATTCCATTGCAATAGCAAATGTTCCTGCATTTGTTATGAAATTAAATGCAAGTGCCGATAATGTATTATGGGCATCACACCATGATTCTGTGGGTAGTGGTGATTATGGGGCTTTAGTGTATAATGGTAATGAAGTAGCCTACACAGGTTGGTGTGCAGGGACTAATTTTACTTGGGGTACTCAATCCATTTATGTAACCGCTACAAATCAGGGGCAAGATGTATTGTTAGCACGTTTTAATAGTAATACAGGTGCTTGTTTAAGTTTAAACCGTATTCCAAGTACAATAGGCTCAACAGATCGTGGAACCGCTTTAGCAGTTGATGCCTCAGGAGATTATTTAGTAGGAGGTGGTTTTGCAGCTACAATTTATGATGTAAATAATAATTCTGTATTTAATGGTGGTGGTACCACTGACTTTTTTATTGCCAAATTTGCTAC
>NZ_JAGNYF010000106.1 GCF_017985075.1 Flavobacterium sp. | reverse complement strand
TAATATCATTTTGTAAAATTAGTGAAAAATTGAAATAAAAAACCGCTTTTATAAAGCGGTTTACATTCTCTTGGCAATTTTTTCAAAACTTTGTTTTTGCGCTAAAACACCAATTATTAAAATCGTTTTTTTGTTTTCTTCAATTATGTAGTAAATGGTATATGGAAATCGGGAAACAAATCCTTGTCTAATGTCCATATGTTTTTTTTGATAATGCTTTGGATATTGATTTATATATTCGAATTCCTGGTTTATTTTGTTTCTAAAATCTTCTCCTAAACCTGCTTTAATTGTGGTGTACCATTTTTTTGCTTTTTGCAAATCTTTATATACGATTGGGAGTAATTTTAATGCATATTTCATTACCATTTTTCCTTTACATCTGACCAACTTAAAACGTTATCAGGGTCTTTTTTATAAGCATCCAAACGTTTTTCTAATTCGATTTTATGCTCCAAAGGGATATTGGCTTTACCAGCTTTTTCTTTTTTTAAAATTTTTTCTAATTTTTCAAATGTTTCATTCTCTATTGAAAAAACTTCTTGTATAAAATTATATTTTCTTGTTGCGATATCCATAATTTTAATATTTATTTAGAGACAAATATATAAAATACTACCTAATTTTAATTATAAATTTATCTAAAATTCGCATTTCTAAAACTCAAAAATTCGCCCTATATTTGCATTTTAAATGAACATTTGGAGATTATGAAGCACATCAGAATTATAGATTTATTAGAAAACACAAAAACGTTACAAGAAGTAAACGCAAAAGGTTGGGTAAGAACGTTTAGAAACAATCAATTTATTGCGCTAAATGACGGTTCAACACTTAATAATATTCAGTGTGTGGTTGATTTTGAAAACACACCTGAAGAAACCTTAAAACGAATTACTACAGGTGCTGCAATTTCTGTGACTGGAACTTTAGTAGAAAGTCAAGGTGCTGGACAAAAAGTTGAAATTCAAGTAGCAAAACTTGAAATTTTAGGCGATTCTGATGCGGAAAAATTCCCAATACAACCTAAAAACAAACCAAGTTTAGACTTTTTAAGAGAAAATGCTCACTTGCGTACCCGAACCAATATGTTTGGTGCCATTATGCGTGTTCGCTCTACGTTGTCTTTCGCGGTACATAAATATTTTCAAGAAAAAGGATTTGTGTATGTAAATACACCAATTATTACAGGTTCTGATGCTGAAGGTGCTGGAGAAATGTTTCAAGTTTCCGCTTTACCTTTTGATAATACGCCAAGAACTGAAGACGGAAAAGTAAATTACAAAGAAGATTTTTTCGGAAAACAAACGAATCTTACCGTATCTGGGCAATTAGAAGCAGAAACGTATGCGATGTCTTTAGGTCAAGTATATACTTTTGGACCTACATTTCGTGCGGAAAATTCTAATACATCACGTCACTTAGCCGAATTTTGGATGATTGAACCAGAAGTAGCTTTTAATGATTTGGCTGCGAATATGGATTTAGCGGAAGATTTTATTCAAAATGTAATTAAATATACGTTAGATAAATGTCCTGAAGATTTAAAGTTTTTAGAAAATCGTTTATTAGAAGAAGAAAAAAACAAACCACAAGCGGAACGTAGCGAAATGGCTTTGTTAGAAAAATTAAATTTCGTTTTAGAAAATAATTTCAAGCGTGTTTCGTATACCGAAGCTATTGATATTCTTAAAAATTCGAAACCAAATAAAAATAAAAAATTCCAATATTTAATTGACGAGTGGGGTGCAGATTTGCAATCAGAACACGAACGTTTCTTAGTAGAAAAACATTTCAAATGTCCCGTAATTTTATTCGATTATCCTGCCAAAATTAAAGCTTTTTATATGCGATTAAATGACGGAACCGAACCAGGAAAAGAAACCGTACGAGCTATGGATATCTTATTTCCAGGCATTGGAGAAATTGTTGGAGGTTCTCAACGTGAAGAGCGTTTGGATGTTTTAATCGAAAAAATGAAAGCCTTAGGTATTGATGAAGAAGAATTATGGTGGTATTTAGACACTCGTAGATTTGGTTCAGCGGTGCATTCAGGTTTCGGATTAGGCTTTGAAAGATTGGTGTTGTTTGTTACAGGTATGACAAACATTCGAGACGTAATTCCTTTCCCAAGAACGCCAGATAACGCAGAGTTTTAATAAGGCATTAGGCATTAGGCAATAGGCAATAGGCTTAAAGCATAATGCATAAAGCTTAAAGCAAGATATAATGTTAAAACACAGTTTAAATTTCAAATTATCGCAAAAATTATCGCCTCAACAAATTCAGTTGATGAAGTTGATTCAATTGCCTACGCAAGCTTTTGAACAACGTTTGCAAGAGGAAATGGTTGAAAATCCTGCTTTAGAAGGAAGTTTAGACGACAATAACGAATCGTTAGATGATTATAATGATTCTTCAAATGATGAGGATGGTTATGATGATTACGATAACGACCAAATAGATACTGGCGACATTAATATTGATGAATATTTAAGCAACGACGATACGCCAGATTATAAATATCAAAGCAATAATTATAGCGATGACGATGAAGACCGAACGTTGCCTATGGCGGCTCAAATTAGTTTTCATCAAGATTTAATTAATCAATTAAACACGTTTATTCTTTCAGAAAATGATAGAGAAATTGCTGAATTTTTAGTAGGAAGCATTGAAGATTCTGGCTATATCAGAAGAACCATTCAGGATATTGTAGATGATATGGCGTTTACACAAGGGGTCTATACCGATGAAAAATCAGTTGAAAAAGTATTGCATATTGTGCAACAGTTAGAACCTTCTGGAGTAGGCGCAAGGGATTTACAAGAATGTTTATTGATTCAATTAAAACACAAAACCCCAACGGAATCGGTTAATTTAGCTATTGCTTTAATAGACAAACAATTTGACGCGTTTACTAAAAAGCATTACGATAAATTATTGCAAAAATTTGATTGTTCCAAAGACCAATTAAAAAAAGCGATTGAAGAAATAGAAAAATTAAATCCAAAACCGGGTGGCAGTTACGATAGCAATAGTAGGATTGTAGAACACGTAGTTCCTGATTTTACCATTCGTATTGTAGATGGCGAATTAGAATTACTTTTGAACGGAAGAAACGCGCCAGAATTACACGTATCTAAAGACTATCAAGAAATGTTGCAAACATATAAAGTTTCCAGCGACAAGTCTAATTCACAGAAAGATGCGGTGCAGTTTATCAAACAAAAATTGGATTCTGCCAAATGGTTTATTGACGCCATAAAACAACGTCAAGAAACCTTATTTGTTACGATGAATGCCATTATGTATTTTCAACGAGAATACTTTTTGGAAGGTGAAGAATCTAAGTTAAAACCAATGATTCTAAAAGATATTGCGGATATGATTGGTTT
>NZ_JAGNYF010000055.1 GCF_017985075.1 Flavobacterium sp. | reverse complement strand
GTGAAACCATTAGCTAAAGTGAATGCCAATTGCGTAATTGGGTTCGCTCCTGCTTCAGCAATATGATATCCAGAAATAGAAACTGAATAAAAATTACGAACGTTTTCTTTAATGAAATAGTCTTGCACATCGCCCATTAAACGTAAAGCAAATTCTGTAGAGAAAATACACGTATTTTGTGCTTGATCTTCTTTTAAAATATCGGCTTGAACTGTACCACGGACTTGTGCTAAAGTTTTGATTTTTATATCTTGGTACACCTCAAAAGGTAAAACTTGATCACCTGTAACGCCTAAAAGCATCAACCCTAATCCATTATTCCCTTCTGGTAAATCGCCTTGATAAGACGGACGTGTTACCCCTTTTTGCTTATAAATTTCGTTGATTTTAGCTTCAACTTCAGCCTGCAAACCATTTTCAATAATGTATTTTTCACAGTTTTGATCGATGGCCGCATTCATAAAGAATCCCAACAACATTGGTGCTGGACCATTAATCGTCATAGACACAGAAGTCATTGGATGACTCAAATCGAAACCTGAATATAATTTCTTCGCATCGTCTAAACAACAAATTGAAACTCCAGCATTACCAATTTTTCCATAAATATCAGGACGAATATGTGGATCATTTCCATATAAAGTCACCGAATCAAAAGCCGTTGATAATCGTTTTGCTGGCAATCCTGCAGACACGTAATGAAAACGCTTATTAGTTCGTTCTGGACCACCTTCACCTGCAAACATTCTACTTGGATCTTCGCCTTCTCTTTTAAATGGATATAATCCAGAGGCGAATGGGAATTCTCCAGGAACATTTTCTTGTAAATTCCATTTTAAAATATCGCCCCAAGCTTGGTATTTTGGTAACGCTACTTTTGGAATTTGCGAATGCGAAAGCGATTCGGTATGTGTTGCGATTTTAATTTCTTTATCTCGAACTTTAAAACTATACACTGGATTTTTGTATTTGTTTACTTTTTCGTCCCAAGTTAAAATGATTTCCCAATTATAAGGATCTAAGTTCATTTTTACTCGGTCGAATTCTTTAGTCAATAACGAAACAAAATCTTTGTTATCAGCAGTGATTTTTAAAGAATCTTCAACAATTCCTGCTTTATCTAATTGTGGTAAATTACCGTTAACCGATTCCACAGTTTTAAAAATTCCGTATAATTTTTGAGCTACTTCAACTTGAGAAAGTGCCGTTTCATCGTATTTTCTATTATTTTCTGCAATTTCAGATAAATAACGTGTTCTATGTGGAGGAATTACGAAAATTTTCTCACTCATTTCACGTGTGATTTCAAAAGTCGATTTTAAATCAGCTCCTGTTTTTTCTACAATCTTATCCATTATAGATTTATAGAGTGTATTCATACCTGGATCGTTAAACTGCGATGCAATTGTCCCGAAAATAGGCATGGTATTGGTATCTACATCCCATAAATTATGATTGCGTTGGTATTGTTTTTTTACATCACGAATCGCATCTAAAGCACCACGTTTGTCGAATTTATTCAGCGCCACTAAATCCGCAAAATCCAACATATCGATTTTTTCCAATTGCGTTGCTGCTCCAAACTCGGGAGTCATTACGTATAACGAAACATCAGAATGGTCCATAATTTCTGTATCCGATTGTCCAATTCCAGACGTTTCTAAAATTATGATATCGTATTTAGCCGCTTTCAATACTTCAATAGCTTCAGCCACATATTTTGATAAAGCCAAATTGGATTGACGAGTTGCTAACGAACGCATATAAACTCTTGAATTATTAATCGCATTCATACGAATTCTATCACCTAATAAGGCACCGCCTGTTTTACGTTTTGAGGGATCAACCGAAATTAATCCGATTGTTTTTTCTGGGAAATCGATTAAAAAACGACGAACCAATTCATCTACTAAAGATGACTTTCCTGCTCCACCTGTACCGGTAATTCCTAAAACAGGAATTTTAGACGTTTCATTCTTTTGGTGAATTTGGTCAAAAACCGATTTTGCAATTTCTGGAAAATTCTCAGCGGCCGAAATTAATCGTGCAATAGCAGTTGGATTTTTTTCTTCTATGTGCGATAATTCACCCGTCAATTTATCTCCAATTGGATAATCAGAACGTTTGACCAAATCGTTAATCATACCTTGTAATCCCATAGCACGACCATCATCTGGAGAATAAATTCTTTCGATGCCGTACTCGTGTAATTCTGAAATTTCTGAAGGTAAGATTACGCCTCCGCCTCCGCCAAATATTTTGATATGACCAGCTCCTTTTTCCTTAAGTAAATCGAACATGTATTTAAAATACTCGTTATGCCCACCTTGATATGATGTCATTGCAATCGCATTCGCATCTTCTTGAATGGCAGTATTTACAACTTCTTCAACACTTCTATCATGTCCAAGATGAATTACCTCTACACCTGTCGCTTGGATGATTCTTCGCATGATGTTAATGGCTGCATCGTGTCCGTCAAAAAGTGACGCTGCGGTTACAATTCTTACTTTATTAACAGGAATATATGGTATTTGTGGTTCCATTTTTAAATATTAATCGATTTTAAGGGTGCAATTTACGAATTTAATAATTTTTATTTCTATTTAAATGATGTAAAAAATCAATAAAATTAAAAAAAATAGCAGATTTGAAATATGTGGTATGCATTTTGTGTTAAAGAAACGAAACTAAATTTATTTAAATGAAAAAAATTATTTTATTGCTACTTATAATGCCAACAATCAGTAGTGCTCAATTAAAAAACACAATTAAAAAAGTAATTTCAAAAACACCTACAGTTTCTGCAATTGACATTTCCAATGGCTTAAAAGAAGCTTTAGATAAAGGAATTAAAAAACAAGTTGTAAAACTAACTCAAAAAGATGGTTTTTATAAAAATGAATTAGTTAAAATAGTATTACCCGAAGAATTACAAAAAGTGGATACTCGCTTAAGACAAATTGGGTTATCAAGTTTAGCCGATGAAGGTATTTTATTATTAAACAGGGCTGCCGAAGATGCAGTAAAAGAGGCGACACCAATTTTTGTAGATGCAATTAAAAACATGACATTTACCGATGCAAAAAATATTGTTTTAGGGCAAGAAAATGCAGCTACAAATTATTTACAAAGTACTACTTCAGTAGCTTTGTATGCTTCTTTTAATCCTGTTATTAAAAATTCACTTGCAAAAGTAGGCGCGGATAAAATTTGGAATCAAATTATTACCAAGTACAACAGCATTCCATTAGTTAAAAAAATAAATCCGGATATTGCAGAGTACACTACTAATAAAACCTTAGCTGGAGTTTATAAAATGATTGCAGTGGAAGAAAAGGAAATTAGAACTAATTTAACTTCAAGAAACTCTGATTTGTTAAAAAAAGTATTCGCACTACAAGATAAAAAATAATTTTTACAATTATAACAAAATCTTAACAGTATTAACTAGCTAAAATTCTGATATTTGCGAAATAATAAATAGTTTTTTAAGGTTAGTTTTTAGTTAAAGAACAACTGAAATTTAGGTTTCAGTTGTTTTTTTTATACCTTATTTTGAGTTTTTATATATTGAATTACTTCCGAATTAAATAATTCCCATTTTTCTACGTTAACCACGTGACCACAGTTTTCAAAAACTACTAATTGGGAAGTTTTATAATGACTTTCCACTACTTTTCTCACTGAAGGTAAAAACATATAATCTTCTTCTCCCATAACATATAAAGTAGGCACTTGCAATTCAACTTGACGAAACCATTTTAAAATAGGATTAATCTCAGCAGTTAACTTAAACCATTTTATAAACTCTTTTTGATAGAGTTTTTTTGCTTCATTGATGAATAACAATCTAGATTGCTTATGGTTTTTATTTGGCATAATAACAAATGCAAAAAAGCGATATAAAACCAAATAAGGTAAAACATATTTAAACGTATTACCTAATCGCATTAAAATTTGTGAACGAAAATTCATTTTTAAAATAGCGCCACCCATAATCATACTTTGCACTCTGTTTTCGTACATTTCTGCAAATTGTCGGATTACTATTGTTCCTAATGAAATTCCAATGAAATGTGATTTTTGAATATTTAAATGATTGAGAACTTCTAAAACATCATTAGCAATGGCTTTAAATGTATATTTTTTAGTAATTTTCTCTTTGGAATTGCCATGACCACGAAGATCTAATAATAAAACATTAAAATGAGCTTTAAATTCCTTTATCTGCTTAAACCAAATAGAAGAACTGCCTCCTGCACCATGGACAAATGTTACCCATTCAGTCGTGTTTTTATTTTCGTATACAGTAAAGGCTATCATTTTATTTGTAAATATAAAGCTTTTCTTGCAACAAAGTGAAATAATCGAACGCTTTAACTAAACGACTTCCATACCAAGAAAACATTTCGCCATCGACAAAAATAGTTTTTGCATGATGTGTATGTCTGCCTAATTCGAATGCATGTTCATCTGTAAAAGGAAAAGGTTCAGAAGATAAAAACACAAAATCAGGATCACCTTGGATTCGCATTTTATTGATGACTACTTCAGGATAACGTCCTTCATATTTTGGATGATTATCATAGATATTTTCTAATCCATTCAATTTTAGCATCTCATTTATAAATGTATCTCCAGCCGCAACCATATATGGGTTTGCCCAAATAAAATACGCTACTTTTTGTTTCGCATTTTCTTCAAATTTTGAAGCCACAAGTGTTTGGAGTTTTTGATATCCGAAGTTTATTTTATCAATCCACTTTTGTGCATTGGTTCTTTTATTAAACAGATTTCCGAAATCTTCAATCATTTTATTATTGTCGGCAATCGTAACAATATCTGTCACCCAAACTGGACAAATAGTTCTTAATTGCTCAACAATTTCTTTGGTATTTTCTTCTTTATTGGCAATGATAATATCTGGTTGTAAGGCTTTTATTTTATCGAATTTGATGGTTTTCGTACCGCCAATAATTTCTTTAGTAGATTTAAAATGAAACGGATGTACACAAAACTTCGTAATACCAACGATTTCATCTTCCAAACCCAAATCATATAACAATTCGGTTTGTGAAGGCACTAAAGAAATAATTCTCTTTGGAGTGTTTTCAAAAGTGTGAATGGTGCCAAGTTGGTCTGTGAATTGTTTCATTTTTTATGGTGATGGGTGTTGGGTTTTAACTTTCTATATAATTAAACACATAGGAACATAGAAAAAAATTTGGTAAATTGAGTAGCTTCGCTATACCTAGAAAACATAGATAGACTATCTTTTACTTTGCCACCTTGTAACTTCTTACTTCTTACTTTTTACTTAAAATAATTTCCATTTCTCCTTGTAATTTCAGCGCTTCTTCCCTTGCCTTTTCTGCAAAATCAGATCCGTTTGATGCAAAAATTATACCTCTTGAAGAATTAATTAATAAGCCAACGTTTTCATTCATTCCGTATTTGCAAACTTCGGCTAAACTTCCGCCTTGAGCACCAACGCCTGGAACCAATAAGAAACTATTTGGTACAATTTTTCTAATTTCTGTAAAATATTCTGCTTTTGTAGCCCCTACAACATACATTAAATTTTGACTGTTTTTCCAATTTTTAGACGTTTCTAAAACCGTTTTATATAATTCTTGCCCGTTATTATTTAATGTTTGAAAATCGAAAGCACCTTCATTTGACGTTAAAGCTAACATAATAGTATGTTTGTTTTCAAAAGCCAAAAAAGGTTCTACAGAATCTTTTCCCATATAAGGCGCAACAGTAACTGAATCAAAATTTAAATCTTCAAAAAAAGCTTTAGCATACATTGTTGATGTATTTCCAATATCACCGCGTTTTGCATCGGCAATTGTGAAAATATTGGGATAGTTATTGTTTATATAATCGATTGTTTTCTGTAAAGCTTGCCAACCTTTGATACCATAAGCTTCATAAAAAGCCGTATTTGGTTTGTACGAAACACATACATCGTGCGTAGCATCAATGATCGCTTTATTAAATTCGAAAATTGGATCTTCTGTTGTTAATAAATGTGCTGGGATTTTAGTCAAATCTACATCTAAACCAATACATAAAAATGATTTTTTTAGACGAATTTGCTCAATAAGTTGTGGTGTTGTCATTTTATTTTTGTTGTGGTGCAAATTTACAAATTTGGAATTTAAATCTATTGAATTTTTAACAATAAATTATTAAAAAAGCTTTTGATTATAAAATTCAAGGTTCTATTTTTGTTGAAAATAAATTAATCTTTTGAAGAAAATAACAAATATTATTTTATGTGTTTTTTTACTATCAATAATCACTCCGACAATACAGTGTTTATTTGAAGATAGTATCAAAACTGTTTCTTTTTTAGATTTTGATGAAAACAAAGATGACATTGATAATTCTGAAGAAAAGGAATTAGAAAAAAATGAATTTGATTTTTTCGACAAAATACTACATACAGAAAAAATTTATATCAAAACATCAATTAATGATAATGAAGAAAATTTATTTCATTTCCTCAGTAATCATAATTCTCAATTTAAAGAAATTTTTTCGCCACCTCCCGAATTCGCATAAATCATTTGTAGGGCTTTAAAAAGCATTTTTTTAATCACAAATTTTGATTTATGTCAATAACAACAAAACATTTAAAATCCGATTTATTTTCGGGATTAGTCGTATTTCTTGTAGCGTTACCATTATGCTTAGGTATTGCTTTAGGTTCGCTTGGTGCAAATGCTTCTCCTTTTCCAGGAATTATTTCTGGAATTATTGGTGGAATACTTATAGGGTATTTAAGTAAATCTCACGTAAGCGTTAGCGGACCAGCAGCGGGATTGATTGCCATCATCGTAACTGCAATAGGCACATTAAAACAATTTGATGTTTTTTTGTTAGCTGTTGTAATAGCTGGAGTTATTCAGTTAATATTAGGATACTTAAAATCAGGAAGTTTAGCAAATTTTATTCCTAACAATGTAATCGAAGGTATGCTTGCTGGAATTGGAATCAGTATCTTTTTAAAGCAATTACCACATGCTTTTGGTTATGATAAAGATTTTGAAGGCGACGATTCATTTTGGCAACCTGATGGCGAAAATACGTTTTCTGAAATTTTTAAAGCTTTAGATTACATTAGTATTGGCGCTGTTACCATATGTATTATATCATTGATTTTATTAGTTCTTTGGGATAAATACAAAATCCAAGATAAAATAAAATTTATGCCGGGTGCACTAATAGCAGTAATAGTAAGTATTCTTTTAAACATTACTTTTGAAGGAACTGCCTTTGAAATTAGAGCAGAACATTTGGTGAATTTACCGGTTTTTAATTCATTTGATGATTTTGTAAACGTATTTGTATTTCCAGATTTTACTGCAATAACTAATTATCAGGTTTGGGTTGTAGCAGCAACAATTGCTATTGTAGCCTCAGTAGAAAGTTTACTTTGTATAGAAGCAGCTGACCGATTAGATCCTCAAAAAAGATATTCGGATCCAAATAATGAATTAAAAGCACAAGGTCTTGGAAATATATTGAGTGGATTAATTGGCGGATTGCCTATGACTTCAGTAGTAGTTAGGTCCTCAGCGAATATAAATGCTGGAGCAAAAACTAAATTATCTGCAATTATTCATGGTGTTTTTCTGCTAATTAGTGTGATTAGCATTCCAATTGTTCTAAATAAAATCCCATTAGCTACATTAGCTGCTGTATTATTATTAATTGGATATAAATTAGCAAGTCCAAAATTATTTATAAAATTTTATAAATTAGGATGGTATCAATTTTTACCATTTTTAATTACCATTATAGGCGTTGTTGCCATAGATTTATTAAAAGGCGTTTTGTTAGGATTATTAATCAGTATTTTTATAATTCTAAAAGGAAATTTAAAAAAAGCTTATAGTTTTGATAAAGAAGAACTTCACGATGGTGATAAAATTATTGTTAAATTAGCACAAGAAGTATCTTTTTTAAACAAAGCGGCGATAAAAGAATCTCTACAAGAACTGCCAGCAAACACCAAAGTAACTATTGATGCTACTGAAACCGTATATATTGATCATGATGTGATTGAATTAATTGGAGAATTTTGTAAATTTACATCTATAGAAAAAAACATAACAATAAAATTAAAAGGATTTGATGAGCAATATAATTTAGATCATCATGAATCATTAAAACATATAACTATTAAACACAAAAGCTAATTATGAGCGATTTTTATAAAAAAATATTAGACAATAATAAAGAATGGGTAGAATCCAATTTAGCAAAAGACCCTAACTATTTCAAAGATTTATCAAATGGTCAAAATCCGCCATTATTATGGATTGGATGCTCTGATAGTCGAGTTCCTGCAAATGAGATAACTGGAACAAGAGCTGGAGAAGTTTTTGTACATAGAAATATCGCTAACCTTGTTATTCATACAGACATGAATATGCTAAGCGTATTAGATTATGCTGTAAACGCCTTAAAAGTAAAACACGTTTTAGTTTGCGGACATTACGGATGTGGAGGTGTAAAAGCAGCTATGGGTAACGAATCAATTGGTGTAATTGACAATTGGATAAGAAATATAAAAGATGTGTATCGTGTTCACAATGAGGAACTTTCCGCAATTGAAGATGAAGACAAAAAATTTAACCGTATGGTTGAACTTAACGTTATTGAACAAGTATACAATTTAGCCAAAACTTCAATCGTACAAAACGCATGGAATAACGGTCAAGAACTGTACTTACATGGTTGGGTTTACGGATTGAATTCAGGTTATGTGACTGATTTAAATGTAAATTTCAGCAACAATAACGAGTTGGATTCAATGTTTAAATTAAACTTTTAATCGTTTAAATTTTCATTAAACGCTGAAGGCAATAATTGTGGAATAAATTTTATCAAAATTGGTAATAACAATCCACCTCCAGGAAGTAAAAAAATAGTGAGCGACGGAATGCTTTTGCATATGTCTAATAACTGTTTTTTTACTTTCTTTTTTTCCTCAAAACTCAATTCGTTTTGAGTTGATTTACCTAATAATTTTACTAATTCTTTACTTTCTGAAAGCTCTTTAAGTAACCGTGTTTTATTCCTACTTACTAACTTTGCAATATTGTCTTGCGTGTTTGTATAAAACTGTTTTACTGGATGATTAATATTATAAAAAGGTAGGTTTTTTTTATATTTATTTATAAATTCAACTAATTCATAACCAGAGTTTTGAAAATTTTTATTTAAACCTAATTTTAAAGCGAATTCAGTAAGAAAAATTTGTTCATTTTCATATACTACTCCATCGCTTAATAACGTCATATGAGCAATTTCATATAGATATAAACTTTCTAATTCAGACCGATTTCCTTCAAAAACAATATCAATAATTTGATGATTATTTATTTTAGAAACTTTAGAATATCGTAACGAATTTTCAAACATTTTTAGAAGCATTACATCGTACTCCGATTTATGTTTTTTTACATTCAATGAAAACATAATTAATGCCAAACATTTACGTTCTAAATTCTTAAAAAAGTCAAGATTAATAGAGTTATGATTCAAATAATATTCAAAAGCCAAAACATCAATATACAACATGGAATTGGTTACTATATGAGTGAAATTTTTAGTAACAATATTATCATTTGTTTGCAAACGTTCATTTATAATACTCTCTAATTTTTGATACGAATTAGATTGCGGCATAACCATATTTAAAAAACTAAATTTTCCTTTTGAAATTTGATCGTAAAAAGATAACAATTCATTTAAAAAAGCAGTTTTCGAATCCAACTTTTGAAACTGAAACAAAGCAAGTAATGTAGCTAAAAAACCAACTTTCATTTTCTCTTCAGCGTCCCATTTTGTATCGTCTATGTCTGTTTTTAGATGATAGTTTACAACATAACCATAAATTAGACCGCTTTTTTGAGAAGCCCTAAAGAATGATTCGTTGGTATCGTATGTAACGATATCAGCAGCATGTTGTTGAATAAATTTTTCAATCCAACCGTTAATTGAAGGGTTAATTTGCATGAATCAACTGATGTTTTAAGTCGTAATTAATTAATAAACCTACAAATTTACTATAACTTTCCATTCCGTCTTTTTGTTGGTTCATTTTTAAAAATGTGTCGTAAATGTATTCAAAAAAAGTATCAATCCACGAATGATAGTGTTTCCAAAAGGTTTTGTTTTCGTTAAAATTTCCAAAAACACCTTTATTAATAAATACTTTGTACGTTTTACTACTACCTGCTTCCATTACTTCTAAATTATACAAGCAATAATTTAAAGCAAAAGCATATGCCGAATATTGAAAATACACATCTTTATTTTGCGAAGCTGCTATAAATCCAATAAAATTACAATCACTTTCAGAGGCAATTCCGGTTTGATGTGCCATTTCGTGACAAATTGTTAATGGCGAAGTATATTTAGGCTTCAAATTATTCACTTGAGCTTCGTTTGTAAATGGATTCAAATACCCTCCAAATCCCATATAACTCAATGGAAAACTAAAAATCGAGGATTTGATACTTTTATATTGATAATGAATATGCGATAACGGTTTAGGCAAATTAGCATATCCGTTTAAAGCCATTTCATACATTTTTTGTTCTGAATAGCTATAAACCACTTTATTATAATGTAATTTTTCTATTTGAAGTTGCAAATGATTTGTTTCGGCAATTAATTTTAACGTCAAATTTTGCAATTGTTCTTTAGTATACTCTTTTTCAATACCTATTTTTTCATATAATGGAGTTCGATAATAATTCAATCCCCACAAAAAATGAAAAAAGAAATACAATATCGAAATAAAATTCAAAATAGTTAAACCGTTAGATTTCCAATTATTCAAAAAGCCAATTCTATTTTTATACAACCATCTAAAAATAAATAGTATCAAAATAATATAGAAAATATCACCTATAGAAAAAGGAATCCAACCTAAAACTAATCGACTAAACTTAGAAAGATACAAATACAAGCCATTACTGTAAAAGCGCTCTACTACTTCTGGAAAAAGTGAAAGCACATTAATCAGAATAACTTGAACGAATAAAAATAAACTTAGATATTTTTTCATTTGCTAAAATTATTACAAATAGACTAATAAATAGTAATATTTTTTATAATTTTGTTTCATAGCTATTAATCTTATGACACAAGTTACTTTAAATATTCCTGATCAAGATTTAAACTTTTTTATGCAATTAATAGAAAAGTTTAATTATGATACTACCATTTCTGATTTCGAAATGACATCTGAAATAAAAAATATACTTGATACTCGACGAAAAAACTCAAATGAAGTAAATTACATTCCTTGGGATGAAGTGAAATCAAAGATAATTTTTAATAAAAAATAATGAGTTATTCCGTTTTCTTTGAACAAAATGCTATTAATGATATTCAAGAAGCTGTTTCTTATTATAATTTAAAAAAAGAAGGATTGGGAGAAGTTTTTTATACTTCTTTAGAAAACGTAATTCAAACCATAATAATTAACCCAAACTTTCAAATTAGATATAAAGATTATATTGGCTTGCCTTTAAAAAAATTCCCTTATATTGTGTTTTATTACATTACAGAAGAAACCAAAAAAATTCATATTATTTCTGTATTTAACACTTCTAAAAATCCAAATTCATATTACGATTTATAAACTATGTTTAAATATTCAAAAAAAAAACGAATTTTGAATATTAAATAACGAATTTTGAACAATAACATTAAAAACAAACAGAACAAAAATAAAATGAGTCAAGAAGTAAGAAATTTAGAACCAAAAGTGCTTTGGAACAAATTTGCCGATTTAAATGCCGTACCTCGTCCATCTAAAAAAGAAGAACGTGTAATTGCATTTATGATGGAATTTGGTCAGAAATTAGGTTTAAACACCAGTAAAGACGAAGTTGGAAATGTAATTATAAAGAAACCTGCAACTGCCGGAATGGAAAATCGTAAAACCATTGTAATGCAATCGCATTTAGATATGGTGCATCAAAAAAACAATGATACCGATTTTGATTTCGATACACAAGGAATTGAAATGTATGTAGATGGTGACTGGGTTCGTGCTAAAGGAACTACTTTAGGTGCCGATAACGGATTAGGTGTTGCCACAATTATGGCAATCTTAGAAAGTACCACAATTCCACATCCTGCCATTG
>NZ_JAGNYF010000054.1 GCF_017985075.1 Flavobacterium sp. | reverse complement strand
TAGAAAAAATAGATGCAGCATTACTTAAAGGTAATAAAGCACCAGAATCTGAAGCATTGGTATCGGTAGTAAAGGTTAAAGACACTGTTTTCAATCATTATTTAGAAATTCAAGGAAATGTAAATACAAAAGAAAACATTTTAGTACAACCTGAATTCAGTGGAACTTTAACCACTTTAAATGTAAAAGCGGGACAACGTGTTTCAAAAGGTCAAATTCTTGGTAAAGTTGATGATGCAGGAATGAGTCAGCAATTAGCTAGTATTGAAAATCAATATGCGTTGGCTAAAACCACTTTTGAAAGACAAAAAAATCTTTGGGATAAAAAAATTGGTTCTGAAATTCAGTTTTTACAAGCGCAAGCTCAAATGATTTCTGCCCAAAAATCAGTAGCACAAATGCGAGCTCAAGTAGCAAAAACCGTAATTCGTGCACCATTTTCTGGAACTATCGATGAGGTTTTTGTAGAAAGAGGACAAGTAGTGGCTCCTAGCCCACAAGGATTAATGCGTATTGTAAATTTATCTAATATGTATGTGTCTACCACTGTACCAGAAACGTATATTGGTAAATTGAAACCAGGAACCGAAGTTGATGTATTTTTAACATCATTAGGAAAAACCTATAAAGGTAAAGTACGTCAAGTTGCAAATTTTATCAATCCAAGCAACAGAAGTTTCGGTATAGAAGTAAGCGTTCCTAATCCAGATAATTTATTACGTCCAAATCAGGTTGCTAAACTAAAAATTATTGATTACACCATTAACAATGCCATTGTAGTGCCAACAAACGTGGTACAAGAAGATGGAGAACATAATAAATTTGTTTTTATTGCAACTAATGTAAATGGAAAATCAGGTGTAGCCAAAAAAGTACTTGTAAAAGTGGGTAAATCTTCTAACAATGTAACTGAAATTTTAAGCGGCTTAGCTGCAAATGATGTAATTATTACCGAAGGTGTAAATAACATCGCTGAAGGAATGAAGCTTAATTTCTAAAATATAATTGTTTCAAGTTTAAGGTTTCAAGCTGTTCTCAAAACGCTTAAACCTGAAACTTGAAACCTGAAACAAAAATATATGTCACATAAAAACAAAGAATTCGGAATATCGAGTTGGGCTGTAGACAATCGAGTTACAGTATATATCTTAACATTGCTTATTGTTATTACAGGTGTCATCGCCTATGTAACAATGCCTCGTGAAGATTTTCCAGAAATTATCGAAAATAAAGTATACATTTCTTCTGTTTTCCCAGGAAATTCAGCTGAAGATGTGGAGAAATTAATAATTAAACCACTTGAAAAAGAAGTTAAAAATATTTCGGGAGTAGAGAAAATTACGTCTAATTCGTTTCAAGATTACGGAATGATTATTGTCGAATTTGCAGATAATGTTACCATTGAAGATGCAAAAACTAAAATTAAAGACAAAGTTGACGTAATTAAGGCAGATACCGATTGGCCTAACTTAGACAACGGAAGCAAAGTAGAACCAAGTGTTTTCGAATTAAATATTTCGGAGGAAGTGCCCATTTTGAACATCAATTTAAAAGGAAGTTACACCACGCAACAACTTAAAAAATATGGCGAATTGCTTCAAGACGATATTGAAGAAATTAAAGAAGTCAAAAAAGTTGATATTTTAGGAGTAGATGATAAAGAAGTAGAAATTGCTGTTGATATTTTCAAAATGACGGCAGCTCAAGTTTCTTTTGACGAAATTCAAAATGCCGTGAAGTATGAAAATATGACGCTTTCGGGCGGAAATTTAATTTCGCAAGGTTCTCGTAATAACATCCGAATTGTAGGTGAAATTAAAGATCCTAAAGAATTAGAAAACGTAATTGTAAAATCTTTTGGAGGAACGGTTTATCTAAAAGACATTGCCGTTGTAAACTTCAAAGAGAAAGAAAAAACAACCTATGCTCGTGAAAAAGGGCAAGAAGTGGTAATGTTGAACGTAAAAAAACGTTCCAATCAAAACATGATTTCTGCGATTGAGCAAGTAAAAGAAAAATTAGAAAAAGCAAAAGAATCATATTTACCTTCTAATTTAACCATTGAACTTTCTAACGACCAATCTTCTCGTGTAGAGCATCAAGTGGACGAATTATCTAACCATATTATTTTCGGAATTGTATTGGTAATGATTGTCTTAATGTTTACGATGGGATTAAGAAACTCATTGTTTGTAGGAGCAGCTATTCCGCTTTCGATGTTAATGGCGTTTACCATTTTATCGGCATTTGGGTTAACCTTAAATACGATGGTGCTTTTCGGATTGGTAATGGGATTAGGAATGCTTGTGGATGACGGAATTGTAGTGGTCGATAACGTATTTGCCAATATGCAAAAAGGAATGGATAGAGTATCCGCTTCAAAAATTGGAATTGGCGAAATCGCTTGGCCGGTAATTTCTTCTACAGCTACCACTTTGATGGCGTTTTTACCATTTGCATTATGGCCTGGAACGATGGGAAAATTTATGAAATATTTCCCGATAACCTTAACGGTTACGCTTACGGCTTCGTTATTTGTAGCGATGGTAGTAAATGCAGCTATGACAGGTGGTTCAATGGACACTGAAGACAGAAATGTAACCAATAAATCAGCAAAATTATATACGATTATCTTTAGTGTGGTTGGAATTGTGTTTGTGTTTTTAGGTCACTTAACCGATTCTACGTTTGCAAAAGCGATTGGGCATTTAGCTATTATTTCCTTAGGGTTAATGTGGTTGTATAAAATAAAATTATACCAATGGACGCAAGATTTTCAGTACAACTTTTTCCCAAAAATGGAAAACAAGTATAAAAATTTCTTAGCTAAAATTTTAACTGGAAAAAGAGCTTGGTATGCATTAGCAACGATTATTGGAATGTTATTTTTCTCGTTTGCTTTACTAAAAATTTTCCCAAGAAAAGTATTATTTTTCCCTGATAATATTCCAAATCAAGTAATTACGTATATCGAATATCCACAAGGAACCGATATTGCAAAAACCAATAAGGCAACTTTGTTTGTTGAAAAACAAGTAATTGCTATTTTGGATAAATATGTAGATCCAACTGAACCAAAGAAAAATTACCTAGCCGAAAGTATTGTTTCGCAAGTGGGAGTAGGTGCTGGAAATCCAAATGTAGATGCGGGTTCCGCTTCAGAAACGCCATACAAAGGAAAAGTAACCGTAAATTTCTCGGAATATAAATTTAGAAATGGTGTAAATACCACGGAAGTTTTAGATGAAATTCGTGCGAAAGTAAAAGGTATTGCAGGGGCAACTGTTACCGTTGAAAAAGATGCCAACGGACCGCCAGCTGGATATCCAATTAGTGTGCAATTAACAGGTACCGATTATCAAGAAATGTTGGTAGAAGCTGATAAAATGATTGCTTTTATCAATTCGAAAAACATTCAAGGTATTGAGCGTTTAAGTGTGGATGTAAACAAAGAAAGTCCAGAATTAGAAGTAAAAGTAGACCGCGTTAGTGCAGGAAGCTTAGGTGTTTCTACAGGGCAATTAGGATTTAATTTACGTCGTTCGGTGTATGGTCAAGAAATTTCTACCTATAAAGAAGGGGATGATGACTATAATATTACGATGCGTATGCAAGACGACCAACGTAAGAATGAAGACGTATTGTTTAATCAATCCATTACCTTCCGAAATCAGAATAACGGTCAAATGATGCAAGTGCCTATTTCGGCAGTTTCGCAAACCAATAAAACCACCACATATAATCAAATCAAAAGAAAAAACCAGAAACGTATCATGACGGTGTATTCTAATGTTTTGACAGGTTATAATGGTGATGAAATTACGAAACAAATTGCATCCGAATTAAAATCGTATAAATTTCCGAAAACGGTGAGTTATTCGTTTTCTGGAGTACAAGAAGAACAGGGCAAAAACCAAAGTTTCTTAATGTACGCCTTATTTTTAGCGTTAGCCGGAATTACGATTATTATCGTGTTACAGTTTAATTCGGTTTCTAAAACTATGGTAATTTTATTTACGGTTTTATTGAGTTTTAGTGGTGTTTTCTACGGATATGTAATCGCCAATATGGATTTCGTTATCTTAATGACTATGATGGGAATCATTTCGTTAGCCGGAATTGTTGTGAAAAACGGAATTGTATTAATGGACTTCTTCGTCTTATTATTAGATAAGAAAGTAGCGGAAAACAAATTGCAAAGCCACGACGATTTATCACTTGAAGAAATAAAAGATATCATTATCGAATCGGGTAAAAATCGTTTAAGACCTGTATTATTAACGGCATTAACCGCGATTTTAGGATTAATTCCATTAGCTATTGGATTGAATTTTGATTTCTTTGCATTAATTACAGAATTTAATCCACACTTATATATGGGTGGTGATAACGTAATTTTCTGGGGACCTTTAGCGTGGACCATTATCTTCGGATTAACTTATGCAACGGTTTTAACTTTAGTAATGGTTCCCGTGATGTTCTACTTGGTAAAACGAGTGAAATATTGGTTACGAGATAGAAAAGCAAAAAACATAATGGATTAATTTTTAGTCTGCAATAAAAAAAAGCTGTTTCGAGAGAAACAGCTTTTTTTATGTGAAGTTTATTTTTTTAATAAATCTCTAATTTGAGTTAGAAGTTCTTCTTGTGTTGGTCCAGAAGGTGTTGGAATTTCTTCTTCGGTTTTTTTAATTTTATTAAGTGATTTTACCATTAAAAAAATCACGAAAGAAATCACTAAAAATCCAATCACTGCAGCTAAAAACTTACCGTATAGTATTCCGCCATCAGTTTTTAAAAGCGCTAAATCTGCTACGTTTGCTGCTTTTAAGGCTGGGTTTAGAATGGCTGGCGTAATTACATCATCAACGAGTGATTTTACAATGCCACCGAAAGCACCTCCAATGATGACTCCAACAGCTAAATCCATTACATTGCCTTTCGCAATAAAATCTTTAAATTCAGAAATAATTTTCATATATGTTAAATTTGGTTACACGAAGTTATACAAAAAAATTAAAAAGTAGGTTTAATTTTTGTAGAAAATTCTTTTTACACGCTGCGAAATGCTGGTTAAAATTTCATACGGAATGGTATCGCAAACGCTTGCTATTTCTTGTACGTGCGGGTTTTCGCCAAAAATTATTACTTCATCGCGTTCTTCACACGGAATAAAAGTAACATCAACCATAAGCATATCCATACAAATATTTCCTAAAATGGTGGCTTTTCGGTTGTTAATGAGTACATATCCTTTTTCATTTCCCCAAGCACGTCTAATTCCGTCTGCATATCCAATAGGAATTGTTGCAATTCTCATTTCTTTTTGCACTACAAATTTTCTACTATAACCAATACTTTCGTTTTCATTAACGGTTCTTATTTGCGAAATAATACTTTTTAAAACACTAACATTTTCCAACGAAATTTGCTCTTCTTCAGAATTGCCTACACCATAAATCCCAATTCCCAATCGCACCATTTCAAATTGATATTCTGGGAAATTAAAAATTCCGGAAGTATTTAAAATATGTCGAATAGGTTGAATATGTAAAGTAGTAGAAATTTCTATAGCAATGGCCTCAAATTGTTCAATTTGTTGCAAGGTAAACGCTTTAAAATCAAAGTTGTCTGATGCCGCTAAATGCGAAAAAATACTGGTTACTTTCACAAAATTATTGTGTTGTAATAACGTAATTAATTCTGAAACTTCCGATTTTTCAAAACCTAAACGATGCATTCCGGTATCAATTTTTAAATGAATAGGATATCTGTTGAGGTTTTTTTCTTTTGCCAATTCAATAAAGGAAGTGATTCCAGAAATAGAGTACATTTCGGGTTCTAAATTATAAGCAATCATAGCTTTATAGCTGCTAATTTCAGGATTTAATACCATAATTGGGGTAGTTATCCCTGCTTTACGCAAGGCGATTCCCTCATCGGCGAAAGCCACGCCCAAGTAGCTAACTTTTAAATGCTCCAATTGTTTAGCAATTTCATAGCCACCATTACCATAACCAAACGCTTTCACCATTACCATAATTTTGGTCGTGTTTTCTAGTTTTTGTTTATAAAAATTATAATTAAATGTTAATGCATCAAGGTTGATTTCTAATACCGTTTCATGATTTTTTTCTTCTAATAAAACTACAATTTCATCAAAGTTAAAACTTCTAGCGCCTTTAATTAAAATGGTTTCGTTTTTAAACGAATCGGTATTAAATTGCTGTAAAAATGCCTGCGTGTTTGCAAACGAAATCACATTTGGCACATCTTGAAAATACTTTCCAATGGTTTCTCCGATGGTAATAATTTGTGTAATATTATTTTGTTGTAATAATTTGATTACATTACTATAAAGCTCATTTAAATTTAAGCCGCTTTGAAAAATATCCGATAAAATGATGGTTTTTTTCTGATGTAGTTTTTGCTGATCTAAAAAATCCAGTGCAATTTTTAACGATTGATAATCGCTTGAAAAACTGTCATCAATTAACAAACAATTATTAATTCCTTTTTTGGCTTGAAGTCGAATTTCTATATTATATAATTTTGAAATTCTTTCTTTAATGTTCGAAATAGAAACTTTTAAATACAGTAATGTACAAATACAAGTTATCGCATTTTCAATAGAAATTGCATCTGTAAACGGAAGTGAAACTTCAAAAATTTCGTTTTTATATTGAATTTCTAAAGAAGTTTTTAGGTTGTTTTTTAGTATCGATTGAATAAAAACGGTTGCTTTATTATCTTCAAAACTCCAAGTAAAGGTAGGAATGGTAATGTGTTTTTCTATCCAATCGTTTTTCTCTAAAATTAGTACTTCAGCTTTAGAAAATAACTGACATTTTTCGATTATTTTTTCTTCAACTGTAGTAAAACCTTCCTGATGTGCGTTCCCTAAATGAGTAAAAATTCCAATATTCGGCTGAATAATTTCTGCTAAATGTTGCATTTCGCCTTTTAATGAAATTCCGGCTTCAAAAATGCCTAAGGTGTGATTTTCATTGATTCCAAATATAGAAAGCGGTACACCAACTTGCGAATTAAAGCTTTTAGGACTTCTAACAACAGAGTAATCTGGACTTAAAAGAAAATTCAACCATTCTTTTACAATTGTTTTTCCATTACTACCTGTAATTCCGATAGTTTCTATTTGAAATTGATTTTTATAGGCTTTTGCTAAATTTTGTAAAGCGACGGTAGTGTTTTCAACTAAACAAAAATGAGCTTTTCCTTTCACATTTTCGGGAATATATTCCACTACAAAATGCTGCACCCCTTTTTCAATTAAACTTTCAATAAAAATATGTGCATCATTATTTTGGCCTTTCAAACAAAAAAATAAAGTAGTATTTCCGTTTTGTAAACTACGACTATCAATAGAAATATGCTCAAATTCCATCTTAGAATTAGAGAAGTTTATATCGGCTTCGTGTAATATGTTTGATTTTACTACCATTTTCACTAATTAATTTGTGTAAATTCGTGCAATTTGTGTTTAATTTACTTTTCTTTTTCTTTTTCTTCACGCATCGCTTTATAATAAGCGGCTCTGCTTAAAGGTTCGTATTCTTCAGTTTCGCCCAGCATTACTAATTTTTTATCATCCGATTTTCTAAAACTATAATTGGCTAAATTACCAGTTCTGGTGCACACTGCGTGAACTTTTGTAACATATTCTGCAGTTGCCATAAGTGCAGGCATTGGTCCGAAGGGATTGCCCTTAAAATCCATATCCAAACCGGCTACAATTACTCTAATGCCACTATTGGCTAAATCATTGCAAATTGTAATTATTTCATCATCAAAAAACTGGGCTTCATCAATACCTACAACATCGCAACCTTGAGCTAAAATTCTAATATTTTCTGCAGCTGGAACTGGAGTAGAACGAATTTCGTTTTTATTGTGTGATACTACCATTTCATCATCATATCGAGTATCTACAGCAGGTTTAAAAATCTCCACTTTTTGTTTGGCAAATTGTGCACGTTTTAATCGTCTAATTAATTCTTCTGTTTTACCTGAAAACATAGAGCCACAGATAACTTCTATCCAACCAAATTGTTCTTCCTGATTTACCGTATTTTCTAAAAACATTTTTTAATCTAAATTAATTAACTTCAAGATAAAGGTATAAAAATATGTGTACATTTATGTTGAAAAAAAAATTGTAAAAATACTTTCTACAAGAATTTATACACATAATTTCTTTTACCTTTGTAATTATAACAAAAATATAAAAATCAACGCTATAAAAGTTCAACACAAACAAAAAGTTATGAAGAAAAAAATTGAAGGCGAATTAATTAGCATTGCGCACCGTTTATTAAAATTAAAAAATCATACAGAAACCATACAATTACTTGAGGAAGTAAAAAAATTATATGAGCAATTAGCGCTGTTAAAATTTTATGAAGCGAATACCGCTTTGGTAAATGAAGAATTTTCTGAAGAATTTTTTGAGGAAAAAGTAGCGAAAATTGTAGTTGGAACTATTGAGGTTGAAGACGAAGAAGAAATTCATATTGAAATGGCTTCAAAAGAGCATATTGCACAAATTGAAGAAGAACTTTTTGAAAAAAACGATATTTCTCACGAACTTTTTCCAACAAAAGAAATAGAGGAGATTGTAAAAGAAGAAATACTATCTGAAAGTTTTGATGAAGAGCTTATTGAAGAATCACAAGTTGAAGAAGTAATTGAAACGCCAATTGAGAAGAAAGAAATTACGTCTAATCCTGAAATTATAGGCACAAAAGTGTCTAAACAAATTTCAATGGAAGATATTTTAGTTCACGATTATCAAGATACGTTTTTTGAGAAAAAAGAAACTACAAATGAGCCAACTTCTGATAATTCAGAACCCATAACAGAAGAGGAAATTATTGAAGAAATAAATAATGAGGTAAGTAGTGAAGTTGAGCCAATTTCAGAATCAACTCCAGAAGTTGAAATAGAAATTGTGTCGGAAACAAAAGAAGAAATTCCAGTTGTAAACGGAAAAGCTATTGTTTTAGGATTGAATGATAAAATTGCTTTTGAGAAAAATTTATTTGCTGGAAACGGCGACGATTTAAACAGAGTATTATCTCAATTAAATACTTTTACAAATTGGGAAGAAGCAAAATCTTTTGTGTTAGATTTTGTAAAACCAGATTATAATAATTGGGAAAATAAAGAAGAATTTGAAGTACGATTTTTAGAAATTGTAGAAAATAAATTTAAATAAATAGTGCTTTATTAAACACAGATTCACAAAAAATAATCAGTGAAAATTTGTGTAATCTGTGTTTTAAATTGTTTTAAATGAGTAAATTATACATAGTTCCTACGCCAATTGGCAATTTAGACGATATGACTTTTCGTGCCATTCGCGTGCTCAAAGAAGCCGATTTAATTTTAGCTGAAGACACACGTACCAGCGGAAAATTGCTAAAGCATTTTGAAATTACTACACATATGCACAGTCACCATATGCATAACGAACACAAAACGGTAGAAAATGTAATTGCTCGAATAAAAGGCGGCGAAACGATTGCATTAATTTCCGATGCGGGAACGCCAGCCATTTCCGACCCTGGATTTTTATTAACTCGCGCTTGTGTGGAAAACGGAATTGAAGTAGATTGTTTACCTGGAGCGACAGCTTTTGTTCCCGCTTTGGTAAATAGTGGTTTGCCGAATGATAAATTCATTTTTGAAGGTTTTTTACCCGATAAAAAAGGCAGACAAACACGTTATTTGGCTTTAGCCGAAGAAACCAGAACTATGATTTTATACGTTTCTCCACATAAATTAAACAAAACGTTAGCAGAATTTATTCAGTATTTCGGTGCTGACAGACCAGTTTCTGTTTCCAGAGAAATTTCAAAATTGCACGAAGAAACCATTCGTGGAACAGCCGAAGAAGTTTTAAAACACTTTGAAGCAAAACCGGCAAAAGGCGAAATTGTGGTTTGTGTTGGGGGAAAGAGTTTAAAATAATCAGTTAAAAATGAAAAATCTACTCAACAAAAAATCTTTCCCAGAAACCATCACTTACATTGATGAAAACTATACGTTCACACCAACAGGTTTCAAAAACGGAAATCAATTAAACAATGCTGGTGAAAATAATGGTTCGTGTAAAATTTTTGCATTTGCTCAAACGCAGCAATTTACCAAAGAAGAAACGTTATCATTATTCGGAGATTTCTACCAAGATGTTTTAAACTCACCTGACGCCACCGACCATCAAAATATTAGAAACTTTATGATTTTTGGTTGGGATGGGATTCATTTTGAAGACGAAGCGTTACAAGCCAAATAAAAAGTAAATCTTAGCGAATTAAACTATTTTTTTGCCACGGATTATATGATTTGCACGGATTTAATCCTTATAATCTGAGAAATCAGTGGCTGAAATTAAAAATATTTATATCTTTGTTATTCAATACTATAAGCCAAAAATCGTAAATCACAAACCGTAAATCCAAAATCACTATGCGTTGGAATCTAAAATCAAAGCCAGAAAAAGAAAAAGTACAAGCCTTACAAAACGCCCTTCAAGTAGATGAAATCATCGCTACTTTATTAGTTCAAAGAGGAATAGAAACCTTTGAACAAGCCAAAACATTTTTCCGTCCCACTTTACAAGATTTGCACAATCCGTATCTAATGAAAGATATGGACAAAGCCGTTTCTCGTATTGAAAAAGCCATTGCCAATAACGAAAATATTTTAGTTTTTGGCGATTATGATGTAGATGGAACAACCGCTGTTTCTTTAGTTTCGAGTTATTTGCGTAGTTTTTATCCGAATGTGGCGACCTATATTCCAGACCGATATAACGAAGGTTACGGTATTTCCTATCTCGGAATTGATTATGCCGAAGACAATGATGTTTCCTTAATAATCGCACTCGATTGTGGAATAAAATCGATTGACCACGTGAATTATGCGAAAGCAAAAAACATCGATTTCATCATTTGCGACCATCACCGACCTGGCGATATTTTACCAGATGCCATTGCAGTTTTAGATCCAAAACGCGAAGATTGTTCCTATCCTTATGACGAATTATGTGGTTGCGGTGTCGGATTTAAATTGATTCAAGCGTTAGCCGAAAACAGAAACCAAACCATTCAAGATTTACTTCCTTATTTAGATTTGGTAGCGACTGCCATTGCTGCAGATATTGTACCAATTACTGGGGAAAATAGGGTTTTAGCCAAATTTGGTTTGGAAGTCATAAATACCAATCCGCGACCAGGAATTAAAGCCTTAATTCAAAATGTAAAGAAAAAAGTCTTAACGATTACCGACGTGGTTTTTATCGTAGCTCCAAGAATTAATGCTGCCGGAAGAGTGAAACACGGAAACGAAGCGGTTGCACTATTAACCGAATACAATTTAGAACAAGCGGAACAATTTGCTTCTGAAATTGAGCAACACAATTCTGACAGAAAAGAATTGGACAAACAAATTACTAAAGAAGCGTTACTTCAAATAGAAGAAAACAACGAGCAAAACCGATTTTCAACGGTTGTATATCAAGAAAATTGGCACAAAGGCGTTATCGGAATTGTGGCTTCACGATTGGTTGAAAAGTATTATCGTCCAACGATTGTATTTACTAAAAGTGGCGATAAATTAGCTGCTTCGGCACGTTCTGTAAAAGATTTTGACGTGTATAATGCGTTAGAAGCGTGTGCCGAACATTTGGAACAATTTGGAGGCCATATGTATGCTGCAGGAATGACATTGAAAGAAGAAAATTACGAAAAATTCAAAGCAGCTTTTGAAAATGAAGTCAAAAAAACCATTCATCCCGATTTATTAATTCCTGAAATTTCTATAGATTTAGAAATGAATTTTTCGGATCTTGATGAAAAATTTATGCGCATTCTAAAACAATTCGAACCCTTTGGGCCAGAAAATATGACACCAGTTTTTATATCTAAAAACGTAAACGATTCGGGTTATGCGAAAACATTGGGTAACGATGCCGAACATTTAAAAGTCTTCGTGAAACAAAATAATTCGCCAAATTTTAATGCCATTGGTTTTGGACTTGGAGAAAAAATAGATGTTGTAAAAAATAGAAATCCGTTTGAAGCCGTTTATGTTTTAGAAGAAAACGAATGGAACGGAACGGTTAGTTTGCAATTGCAATTGCGTGATGTAAGAGTCAATTAAAAGTAAAAAGTAAAAAGTAAAAAGAACCAAGTAAAATAAGCATTAAATAA
>NZ_JAGNYF010000105.1 GCF_017985075.1 Flavobacterium sp. | reverse complement strand
GTGCGGGTAAAAGGACTCGAACCTTCACACCTTGCGGCACCAGATCCTAAGTCTGGCGTGTCTACCAATTTCACCATACCCGCGATAATTGGAGTGCAAATATATAAACTAAGTTTTCTTTTCGCAAATTAATTTCTTCTTTTTATTTTTTATACATTTCTGTAAAATATTTATAAAATAACGGAATGGTTTCAATTCCTTTCATATAGTTGAAAATTCCATAGTGTTCATTTGGTGAGTGAATGGCATCGCTATCCAAACCAAATCCCATTAAAATAGTTTTGCTTTTCAATTCTTTTTCAAACAAAGCAACTATTGGAATACTTCCACCCGAACGAACCGGAATTGCAGAAACACCAAACGATTCTGTATACGCTTTATTCGCAGCTTGATAGCCAATACTGTCAATTGGAGTTACATAACCTTGTCCACCATGATGAGGTGTTACCTTTACAGTTACAGCACTTGGCGCTATACTTTCAAAGTGTTTTTTAAATAATTCTGTTATGTTTTCCCAATCTTGATTTGGAACCAATCGCATCGAAATTTTTGCAAACGCTTTACTTGCAATTACGGTTTTTGCACCTTCACCAGTATAACCACCCCAAATTCCGTTTACATCTAAAGTTGGACGAATAGAATTTCTCTCGTTAGTTGTATAACCAGATTCACCGTAGGTATCTGCAATATGTAATGCTTTTTTGTAATCATCTTCAGAATACGGTCTTTTTGCCATTTCGGCTCTTTCTTCTAACGATAATTCTTCCACACCATCGTAAAAACCAGGAATCGTAATATGATTATTTTCATCGTGTAATGAAGCAATCATTTTGGTTAAAATATTTATAGGATTAGCAACAGCTCCACCGTATAAACCAGAATGTAAATCTCTATTTGGACCCGTTACTTCTACTTCCACATAGCTTAAACCGCGCAAACCAGTTGTAATTGAAGGTTGCGTGTTTGAAATCATTCCTGTATCTGAAATTAAAATTACATCACAAGATAATTTTTCTTGATTGCGTTCCACAAACCAACCTAAGCTTTTAGAACCCACTTCTTCTTCCCCTTCAATCATAAATTTTACATTACAAGGCAAGTTATTATTGGCAATCATGTATTCAAAAGCTTTAACGTGCATGTACATTTGACCTTTGTCGTCACAAGCACCACGTGCAAAAATTGCACCTTCTGGATGAATTTCTGTGGTTTTAATTACGGGTTCAAATGGAGGAGATGTCCACAATTCAATTGGGTCTGCGGGTTGCACATCATAATGTCCATAAACTAAAACTGTAGGAAGGCTTGGATCAATTATTTTGTGTCCGTAAACGATTGGATAGCCTGGTGTTTCGCACATTTCTACTACATCACAACCTGCTTTTTCCAAACTAGATTTTACAGATTCGGCAGTATTAATTACATCTTGAGCATATGCGCTGTCTGCACTAACAGAAGGTATTTTTAGTAATTCTATTAATTCTTTAATAAATCGTTCTTTGTTCTCCTGAACGTATTGTTTTATGTTTTCCATGATTTTTCTTTATAAAGTTCAAATATACGAAATGAATATGAATGTCAAAAACCAATTTTAAAAACAAACTCAAAAGACAAATAGTAGTTTTTTTAAAAACAGGTTCGTTTTTCAAGATTAAATCTATAATTTAAATTAAATTTTAACTTTGTAAAATTATGTTTATTAAAAATATTATGTTCGAGTTTCACAATTTTAGAGAATTAAAATCCAGTTTCAAACTTGTTTTTTTGGCGGTAGTTTTAATTGTATTTTTTTTAAAGTATCTATTTAGCAACAATAAAAAAAAATAGAATCGATATTAAATCTAAAGTAAACTTATTACTAAAAGCCTCATTTAAAAATAATTAAACATAAAACATTGAAATTTGATAATTATTATTATCTTTGCACCCTTAATTAACCGAGGTCGAGTACCTCAAATTTAATCACAAGATTATGCCAGTAAGAATTAGATTACAAAGACATGGTAAAAAAGGGAAACCTTTTTTCTGGATCGTAGCGGCAGATGCCCGCTCAAAAAGAGATGGTAAATACCTAGAAAAAATAGGAACGTACAATCCAAACACTAACCCTGCAACTATTGATTTAAATGTTGATAGTGCTGTTCAATGGTTACACAATGGTGCCCAACCAACTGACACGGCTAAAGCAATTTTATCTTATAAAGGTGCTTTGTTGAAACATCATTTAGATGGTGGAGTTAGAAAAGGTGCTTTAACACAAGAACAAGCCGATGCTAAATTAGCAACTTGGTTAGATGCAAAAGCTGGAAAAGTAGATGCTAAAAAAGATGGTTTAAGCAAGGCACAAGCAGATGCTAAAGCTAAAGCTTTTAAAGCGGAACAAGTAGCAAACGAAAAACGTATGGCTGCAATTGCTGATGCTGTAAAAGCAGAAGAAGTAGTTGAAGCTGCTGCTGAAGTAACTGAAGAAGTTGCTACAGAAGAAGTAGTTGAAGTTGAAGCTGCTGCTGAGGTAACTGAAGAAGTTGCTGTTGAAGAGGTAGTTGAGGCTGTTGCAGAAGAAACTACAGAAGCTCCTGCTGCTGAAGAAAACAACGAAGAAAAAGAAGCTTAATATATTCTGCGATAATGCGTAAAGATGAATGTTTCTATTTAGGCAAAATCGCTAAAAAATTTAGTTTCAAAGGGGAAGTTCTTATCTTTTTAGATACAGACGAACCTGAACTTTATCAAAATTTGGAATCAGTTTTTATTGAATACAATAAAAATCTGGTTCCATTTTTTATTGATAAATCATCCATTCATAGAGATAAATTTTTACGCGTTAAATTTGAAGATGTTGATACGGAACTAGAAGCCGACAATATGAAAAATTTAGAAGTATATTTACCTCTAACGATGTTACCAAAATTAGAAGGCACCAAGTTTTATTTTCACGAAATTATAGGTTTTAAAGTTACAGACCAACGCTTAGGTGATATAGGAACCGTTCACGCCATTTTGGATAATGCCGCTCAACCTATTTTTGAAATTTTCAAAGGACAAAAACAAGTTTTAGTTCCTATGATTGACTCTTTTATTATTGAAGTCAATAGAAAAGAAAAAGAATTGGTTTTAAACACACCAATTGGTTTAGTGGATTTGTATTTGGAGTAGCAAAAAACTTAAACATTTAACATTCGTTACTCAACATTCATAATTAATTTATGATTTTTTCATTCAAACAATTTTCAGTTCAACAAGAAAAATCTGCCATGAAAGTGGGAACAGATGGTGTTTTGTTGGGAGCTTGGACACCGCTAATTAACAATCCATATAACATACTTGATATTGGAGCTGGAACAGGAATAATTTCCCTTATGTTAGCCCAAAGAAGTTTCTCAGAGCAAATTGATGCTATTGAAATTGAAGAAAATGCCTACGAAGAATGTGTAGATAATTTTGAAAATTCGCCTTGGGCAGACCGATTGTATTGCTA
>NZ_JAGNYF010000104.1 GCF_017985075.1 Flavobacterium sp. | reverse complement strand
ACCGAATTGGTAGAACGGGTAGAGCAGGTAATGAAGGTTTAGCGATTTCTTTTTGTGGAAAAGACGAATTGCCGTACTGGAAAGACATTGAAAAACTAACCCGTCAGCAAATTAAAGTAGTGAAAGAAAATCCGTATCCGTATAGAGAATTTACGGAAGACGAATTAAAAAACAAAGAAACGGATACCCGAGGCGACAGAAGAAATCCTGCCAAACAAAAACAAAATAACGCACCAAAAACACCAAAAGCAGCTAAATCTGCAAATGCAGATAGTTCTAATTCCAGAAAATCGGATGCTTCTAAACAGAATAAGAAGCGTTGGTATTAGGAGGGTTAAGGGTTAAAGGTTTTGGGTATAAGGTTAATGGTATAGTTGGCTTCGAGAACCTCAGCCAACAATACAAGGAATAAATAAACTATTGATTTGTTGGCTGAGGCACTCGAAGTCAACAACATAAAAGGAATAAGTTCTATAGAATTTGTTCCTTTTTTTGTTTTAACAAATACAACATATAAAAATTAGAAAGTAATAGAAGATAAAATCCTATTTTTATTTGTCCAAATCGTTCTAATAATCCAGAATAATAAAAAACAATTGTTATTGATAGAATGAATACTATACTTGAAATAGTAAATAATTTTATTTTATTATAATTTTTTAAAAACGAATAAATTGAGGTGAGTAAAGATGTAATAATTAATAAAATACTAAATATACAAAATGAAAAAATAGTAAAAAATCCCGTTTCATTAATTATACTTTTTTTATCATTCATTACTACGTCAATTATTGATTTTCCATTTTCATAGGCTATTTCAAAAACGTTTTCAGATTTTTCTTTAAAATAAATTTTTAGTTCATTAGAATAATCTGCTTTAGTTCCTTCAACTCTTTTATTCACACCAGCACATTGCTTAATAAACGGACAAAAAAGTAATAAAACTATAATAATAGAAACAAATCGTAGCTTTTTCATAAGAATATATTTAATAAATTTTATGGTTTCAAATTTTATGCCAAATAAATGATATAAGGTTTTGTTGGCTTCGAGTGCCTCAGCCAACAATACAAGAAATAAATAAACTATTGATTTGTTGGCTGAGGCACTCGAAGTCAACAACTAAACTAAAACAAGTTAAAGTCTTTGTTGGCTGAGGCACTCGAAGCCAACAAATAATTACTACATTTTTCAAATATTTTCACTTCGTACTTCTAACTTCCAACTTCAAATACTATCTTTGCTACTATAACGATTTAGTATATGGAATGTATTTCAGTTTTTGATATGTTAAAAATAGGCGTAGGCCCTTCAAGTTCTCATACTTTAGGACCCTGGCGTGCTGCTGAACAATTTTTAGCCGAATTACGAAATCAAAATATAATTGCTTCAGTACATCGCGTAAAAGTCGATTTGTATGGGTCACTTTCTTTAACAGGAAAAGGGCACGCTACCGACTTAGCCGTTATGTTAGGATTAAGTGGCGCCGATCCGGAATATGTGCCAATTGATGCCATTTCATCAATTATTGAAGACATAAAAACGAATAATGAATTGCTTTTGGATAACGAATTCAAAATTCATTTTAACGTAGTTTCAGATATCTTTTTCAATAAGAATTTTTTACCTTTTCACGCTAACGGTATGGTGTTTACTGCCTATACTAATGATTCAGAATACAGTTCAACTTTTTATTCAATTGGAGGTGGCTTTGTAGTTAAGGAAGAGGATGATACAGATAAAAATTTAGAGATAAAATGTGCCTTTCCCTTCTTGGTGAATACAGGTGTTGAATTATTAGAATTTTGTCAAACTGAGCGCAAGACGATTTCTGATATTGTGTATGAAAATGAAAAATCAATGCGTACAGAAACAGAAATTCATTCTGAGTTAATGCGCATTTGGCATACTATGTTGGAATGTATGTATATTGGTGCCCACACAGACGGAACTTTGCCTGGTGGTTTAAATGTAAAAAGAAGAGCCTACGATATGCATACCAATTTAATTGGAATCGCCAATTACAATTCGCCACAAGAATGGTTGAGTTGTATACGTCAAACGGAGGTTAAATTTCGTCAAATATTAAAATGGGTATCCTGTTTTGCTTTGGCAGTAAATGAGGTAAATGCTTCTTTAGGACGAGTTGTAACCGCACCTACTAACGGAAGTGCAGGTGTTATTCCAGCAGTTTTGATGTATTATTTAGTCATTGAAAATCATCACGCTGGCGAAAAAGAAATCAAACAATTTTTAATGGTTGCTGGTCAAATAGGGAGTATCTTCAAAAAAGGAGCTACTATTTCCGCAGCTATGGGCGGTTGTCAAGCAGAAATAGGGGTTTCCTCTGCTATGGCAGCAGCAGCGTTATGCGAATTAATGGGTGGTACGCCAGAACAAGTATTGGTAGCCGCTGAAATAGCTATGGAACATCATTTAGGTATGACGTGCGATCCAATAGGTGGTTTGGTGCAAGTACCTTGTATAGAACGCAATACTATGGGTGCTATAAAAGCCATAAATGCAGCCGAATTGGCTTTAGAAACCGATGCTAAAAACGTGTTGGTACCTTTGGATAAAGTAGTAGCCACCATGTGGGAAACCGCTAAAGATATGAACTCAAAATACAAAGAAACTTCTGAAGGTGGCTTGGCTATTGGAGTAGGATTGGCGGATTGTTAATTTATTTAAAACCATAAAACTATGTTTGAACTAATTTGGGGAATATTAAATGCAGTAATTTTTATTTATTTTCTTGTGGTCTGCATTAAATCAGTAAAAATCGTTAGAGATGGCTTGGGTGGTCTTGCTGGATTAGTTCTTGTAATTGGATTGCTATCATTTATTTCAAAAGAAGATTCAAAGAATTTAGCAGAAAAAAACATTAATTTTTACAATCAAGATTCCTCAAATAATTCAACTAAAAGTAAATTTTCAGGGAATTCATTTCATCAAGATGTGATTTTGGAAAAGAATTTAACTTCTGTAATTTCCTTAGATATATATTTTGGAGAAGAAAAAAATGATTTAGTTATTATCAGTGCAAATTGTATGAAAGGCGGTTTAATTAGTGGTACTAAATGGAATGTTCATACAATTCACGTAGATAAGCCTAAAAATAAAAACTACTGTAATTACTTTGTTTCGGGTAGTGTTGATTGGAGAATTATGGGATTAAAATTATATTCAGAAAGTAAAATTTTTGAAGGAAAAGTGATTTTGAAGAAATAATATCTATTTTGAATTCGTCAAATCTGTGTACCCATCTAAAATTTAAAACTCAAAACTCATTGTAGTGGTTACCGAAAAATTATCTTTTTTGGTATTGGTATCAAAAATATTATCTGTGGCGTGATACCATTTTCCTTCTGTTCTTATTTTAAACTTCGAATTGGGTAAAAAATCTAAATTTATTGAATTTCCTACCGTTTCAAAAGGAATTTGACTAGCTATTATTGCCTGCTTCTTATCTTGATAATATTCAATTCTGTGTGCCATTTGCCATTT
>NZ_JAGNYF010000053.1 GCF_017985075.1 Flavobacterium sp. | reverse complement strand
ATTCAAAGCAAAAAGTGTTCTTATAATTTTTGATCGTAATACATTGTGTAAATCGGCAACGGCGTCAATATTTAGTTTTCGTAAATCGGAAAACAAACGCAAAAGTCCTAAAAAACCTTTATGTCTTTCCTTTAAATCAATTGGAAAAAAAGTTATATTTTCAATGTCGTCAAAAAAAGGTTTAAAAAACGGCCGAGAAACTACCGTAATTTTTACGTTGGGATATTGCAAAGAAAAAGCTCTCAGTACAGGAACTGTCATAGCAACATCGCCCATAGCTGAAAGCCTTATAACTAAAATGTGTGAAGACATTTATTTTTTATTTTGATACAAAACTGGATTCAAATCTGCATCGTTGTACATTTTCATTTGTTTGTACACCTTCATAAATTTATCGCCGTTTTCGATATCTTCCACTAATTGACTGATAGAAATAAACATATCGTTTTTTTGATCTAACAATACATTTAATTTTTCTTGACATTTTGCTCGGTGCTCAGCAGTGGCCTCTTCGCGAGTAGCCTCTTCATTCATATGATAAATTTTCAAAGCTAAGATTGATAATCTATCAATTGCCCAAGCTGGACTTTCGGTATTAATTCTTGCATTTGGTTTCACTTGAACGTGTGCGTACTTTTGTAAAAAATAACCGTCAATATATTCTACCATGTCGGTTCTGACTTGGTTAGAAGCATCAATTTTTCGTTTTAAATCTAACGCTGCAACGGGATCAATATTTGGGTCGCGCACAATATCTTCATAATGCCATTGCACCGTATCTACCCAGTTTTTAGCATACAATAAATGTTCAACTGAACCTTTTTCGTACGGATTTAATACCGGTTGATATACGTCATCGATAACATGATAATCAATTATAGATTGTTCAAAAATAGGAAAGGCAAATTCTGCAAACATAGTTTCTAATTTAATTTACAAAAATAAGGATTTTTTGTACTTTTAACCATAAATTACAAATTATCTCACATGAACATTCATTATATTTCCGAAGAAAACAGTGTTTTAAATCATTTTTTGAGCCAACTTAGAGAGGTAAACATTCAAAAAGACAGCATGCGTTTTAGAAGAAATATGGAACGAATAGGTGAAATTATGGCGTATGAGATTAGTAAAAAACTAACATATAGTGACATCGCTATAACCACTCCGTTAGGTATTAAAAACACTTCAGAAATTGCAGAAGAAATAGTATTGTGTTCCATTTTAAGAGCTGGTTTGACACTTCATCAAGGGTTTTTAAATTATTTTGATACTGCCGAAAATGGTTTTATTTCCGCTTACAGAAATCATTATAATTCGGATGAAAATTTCGATATTTTAGTAGAATATCAGGCTGTTCCTAATATAAATGATAAAACGTTAATTTTAGTTGATCCGATGTTAGCCACTGGGCAATCATTAGTTGCGGTTTTAAATAAAATTTTAGACACACATCAGCCAAAGGAAATTCATATAGCTGTTGTTATTGCTGCACCTGAAGGAATAAAATATGTATCCGATAAGTTGCCGAAAAACTGCCATTTATGGGTTGCTTCATTAGATGAAAAATTAAACGAAAAAAACTATATTATCCCTGGTTTAGGTGACGCCGGCGATTTAGCCTATGGAACTAAATTATAATTGAACAAAAAAGAAAAACAAACCCACACCTAACAATAAATATAAAGAGACTTCTTTGTAAATAGAATTTTCCATTTTTTCAAACATATTTGCCCCTAAAATAGTTAAAGGCGCAAAAGTATAAAGTAGTAAATCGTTAGATTTATTTGCTGAAAAAACATAAATTCCCACAGCTAAAAGAAAAGCAAAATATACTTGCTTGTAAGACGACTGCATGTTTAAAGGTTTGTTTTGATAGTCGATTGTTTGAGAAGCAAAAAACAATACAGAAATTGAAACAAATACAGACAATGCCATGTTTTGATACACGTCTTTAAAATCAAAAAAGTTAAAACTTACCTGAAAAACAGCCTTATTAATAGAATAGTTACCGAATAAAAATAAGCTAGTGGCTATATATAAAATCCAAACACAAAGAAATGACACAAAAGGTAAAATCCAGTTTTTATATTCTTTCCCAGAGTGAAAAATAATTGAAATAAAAACTAAAATAATATACAAAATACTCCAAAAGTGAAAAATAGCAGAAAGGAAAATCCAGAAAGAAGCATCGAATATTTTTTCCTTTGATGAGCTTAATGTTTTTAAAGAAATTAACCTACGTAAAGCCAATAACAAAAACACATTTGATAGCACAATTTTTATATTATTTAGTACCGATGGAAATAATAATATAAACACTAAAAACAAAAGTATGGCATAATTATCGTTTTGGGTTAAGGTATTTTTAAGTGAAATGAAATTCACCAGAAAAAATGACAACAACAGCAATAGAAAAACAATTATTTTTGAAAACAGATCACCTGTTGTAAAATTAACAGTTGGAACCTGAAATTGGTACAAAAAAAAGCAAGAAAACAACATTATTAGTACTAATGCGTAATTTATTGGTCGAGTTTTACTAAAAAGACTTGCAATCATAAAGATATTTTATATTTTTGTAGTGTAAATATAATAATAAAAAAATGAAAGCATTTTTCGAAGCAATACAATTTTTATTTGTTGAAGTACTTTTTGTACCAATGGACTTTTTAAGAAGTTTAGAATTAACTAATTGGTGGGGAGCAAATATTATCAATTGGATATTTATTTGTATTTGTTGTTATTGGACATACTATTGGACAAAACAATTGCAGATTTTCAAAAAATCTGGAGCAGATGAACAAGACACCACTGCACATTCTTTCTTAACAAAATAAAAGAAAAAAGTTCGATTATAAATCGAACCCTATATCTTTTCTATAATTCATCTTATCAAACTTTAGTTTTTCTATGGTTTGATAAGATTTTTTTGTGGCATCTAAAAATGAATTAGCGAATGACGTTACTGCTAACACTCTTCCGCCATTAGATACAATTTTTCCGTTTTCTTCTTTAGTTCCTGCATGAAAAATTAAAGAATCTGTTGTATCATCTAAACCAAAAATTTCTTTCCCTTTTTCAAATTCTTCAGGATAACCGCCTGAAACAACAACAACAGTCGCTGCCGTTCTTTCATCCAAACTCAAATCAAAATCTGCTAATTTTTCAGTGGCAACTGCTTCAAACAAAGCAACTAAATCACTTTTAATTCTTGGAATAACGACTTCTGTTTCTGGATCACCCATTCTCACATTGTATTCAATTACAAATGGATTGTCGTCCACTTTTATCAAACCAATAAACACAAAACCTTTATATTCAATATTGTCGTTTTTTAATCCCTGAATAGTAGGAATCACAATTTGCGATTCAATTTTTTGCATTAACGCAGCATCTGCAAACGGAACTGGAGAAATAGCGCCCATTCCGCCTGTGTTCAATCCGGTATCTCCTTCACCTATTCTTTTATAATCTTTTGCAGTTGGTAAAATTTTATAGTTTTTTCCGTCAGTTAACACAAAACAACTTAACTCAATTCCGTCTAAAAACTCTTCAATTACTACTTTTGCACTTGCTGAACCAAATTTTGCATCGACAAGCATAGCTTTTAATTCGTTTTTAGCCTCTTGTAAATCATTTAGGATTACAACGCCTTTTCCTGCAGCTAAACCATCTGCTTTTAAAACATATGGCGGAGATAATGTTTCTAAAAAAGCATATCCTTTTTCAACTGTTTCAGAAGTAAAACTTTCATACTTTGCCGTTGGAATATTATTTTTCACTAAAAATTCTTTAGCAAATTCTTTACTTCCTTCTAATTGCGCACCTAATTTAGAAGGTCCAATTACTGGAATATGCGAAATTTGAGTATCGTTTTTAAAGAAATCATAAATACCGTTTACTAAAGGATCTTCTGGGCCTACTACAACCATTTTTATAGCATTTTCCAAAACAAACTGTTTGATTGTTTCAAAATCGTTTGGATTTACTGCAATATTTGTTGCGATTTTTGCTGTTCCTGCATTTCCAGGCGCTACAAATAGTTGAGTACATAAAGCGCTTTGAGTCATTTTCCAAGCAAAAGCGTGTTCTCTTCCGCCAGATCCTAAAAGTAAAATATTCATGATTGTTTGTGTTGTTTTTTATTGGTGCAAAAATAGTCTCTTTTAATTAAAAATAAGATAGATTTAATAAGAAGTTTTTTTGATAAAGTACCAGTAATTTAATTTAATAGGCTTTTTCGTCGCCTTTAAAAATATTTATAACGGTTTGTAAAATGATTTTAAAATCCATTAAAAACGACCAGTTTTCGATATAAAAAACATCAAATTTAATTCGATTTACCATATCGTCTTCCGTCTCAATTTCGCCCCTACAACCTTTTACTTGAGCCAAGCCAGTAATTCCGGGTTTAATATGATGTCTAACCATATATTTTTTTATTTTCTTTCCATACGTTTTGTTTTGAGCCCACAAATGAGGTCTTGGCCCCACTACAGACATGTCTCCGAATAGTACGTTAAAAAACTGTGGTAATTCATCGATGCTAGTTTTTCTAATAAAACGACCAATTTTAGTAACTCTTGGATCGTTTCTAGATGCTTCTGATTCGGTAGTTCCGTTTAATTTCATTGAACGAAATTTATAACAAATAAATTCTTCTTCGTAAATTCCTGGCCTACTTTGTTTAAAAAAAATAGTTCCTTTTGATTCTAATTTAATCAAAATACCCAAAAGTGGTATTAGCCAAGATAAAATAAATAGTATTACAATTAAAGAGAAAAAGATATCAAAAAGCCTTTTAAAAAACTCGGTATAGTAATCATCTAATGGCGATTTTTTTAGCGATAAAACTGGAAATAACTCGTAATAATCTATTGTTAAGTTTTTGGAAAAAATTGCTTTAGAATCTGGAATAAATTTAATAATTATATCATTCTCATCTGCAAACGCAACTAATTCTTTATGTTTTTCGTTTGAAATTTCATTAATGGAACAATAAATTTCATCAATTTTATTTTCAAAAACATAATTTTTTATTTCATCAATTTTTCCCAGTACGCCTTCTCCTGTTTTTCTATCGGAAAAGAATCCTTTAAAGTTATATCCATAATCTGGTCTTTTCTCAAAAATATTTTTTAAATCTTTTGATTCTTCTGTATGTCCAATTATAACTACGTTTCTAAGGTTGTTTCCAGTTAAAAGTCGGTATTTTTTTATATAATAAAAGGCTAAACTTTTAAGTAATACTACTCCAAACAAAACGACTAAAACATAAGTTGCAGTTGCATAACCACTAAAAATTGCAGTTTTATAAAAAGGAAAAAAAGCAATAATTAACAGTAAAAATAATGTCATTTGTTTGGCGGTTTTTGAAAGAATATTTACTGGGGTAGTAAATCTATATATTTCATAAAACTTCGTAAAAAAAGATATTATTATCCAAATAGCAACTAAATATGTCCCAAACCATTGAAAATTAATATTTAGTCCTTTAAAAAAATAAGGAAACAAAATTATTAATAAACAAGAATCTATAATAATACTTATGGGTCTAATATATTTGGAATATCTTCCTCTTTTCATATATATAATTTATTTTTAGCGATTATATATCACTCTTTTATGATAATTTATTCACTAATAAATATATTTTGAAAAATCTTTATGTTCTTCTTTTGCCAATTCTTCTGGCGAAAGTGATTTAAAATATTCATAAGTAATTTTCATACCTTCTTCTCTATTTACTTTGGCGCTCCATCCTAGAATTTCTTTGGCTTTTGTGGTGTCGGGCTGGCGTTGCATTGGGTCGTTAACTGGCAAATCTTTATAAATTACTTTTTGAGTAGTTCCAGTTAATTTGATAATTTCTTCTGCAAAATCAGAAATCGTAATTTCATCAGGATTTCCAATATTTACAGGTAAATGATAATCGGAAAGTAATAACCTATAAATACCTTCTACTTGATCTGTTACATAACAAAACGAACGGGTTTGACTTCCATCGCCAAAAACGGTTAAATCTTCACCACGTAAAGCTTGTCCAATAAATGCTGGGATAACACGACCATCGTTTAATCGCATTCTTGGTCCGTAGGTGTTAAAAATACGAACAATTCTGGTTTCTACCCCGTGAAATGTGTGATACGCCATAGTTATTGATTCTTGAAAACGTTTGGCTTCGTCATAAACACCACGAGGTCCGATTGTGTTTACGTTTCCATAATACTCTTCCGTTTGAGGGTGCACTAAAGGGTCACCATAAATTTCAGATGTTGATGCTATAAGTATTCTTGCTTTTTTAACTCGAGCTAATCCTAATAAATTGTGTGTTCCTAACGAACCAACTTTTAAGGTTTGAATTGGAATTTTTAAATAATCAATCGGACTTGCTGGTGAAGCAAAATGTAAAATATAATCTAATTCACCTGGAACATGAACAAATTTTGTAATATCATGATGATAAAATTCAAAGTTTTTTTCTTTAAATAAATGGGCTATATTTTTTAAGTCACCTGTAATTAAATTATCCATTCCAATTACGAAATAGCCTTCTGCCAAAAAACGGTCACATAAATGAGAACCTAAAAATCCGGCTGCTCCTGTAATCAATATTCTTTTCATTTTAATTTTATTTAAGCACCATTTAAAGTAGTATTAATTTTGCTTTGGGTTGTATTTCGAAACATAAATAAGCAGTAAAATATTATAAAAAACACAACCCCTCTTTGTCTCCAAAGGAAAGATTCTGTCAAAAATACACTTATCATTACTATTGAAAAAGTAAAGTGTATAAAATTTTTGTTATAAACTGATCTTTTTAACGAAATAAACATCATTATCACTAAAATTAAGAAACCAAATATTCCTAATTCTGAAAAATTTTGAATATACTGGTTGTGAAAATTTTTATTTTGATACCCATCATCATTTCCTGTGCCTTGATATATGTTATATTTTTGACCCTTTTCTTCAAGTTTTTTAAATGACGCGTTTAATCCAAATCCATTGCAAAAAATAGGTTCTTCAGATAAAAACTCAAAGAACAATCGCGCTTGATACACCCTAAATGCGGTTCCTGGGAAATAATCATTTGGAGTAAATTTATCTTGGTTCCATGCTTCATAAACACTTACATAATGTACGCCTTCTGGCACACCTTCTATTACATCATGACTTAAACTCTTAGCTGTGTGTGACTGAAATTCAGCGGCAAAACGTTTTTTAATTCGACCAAAGAAAACCATGCTAATTATTATAAAAGAAAAAACAATCAAGTTTCTTAATCGCATTCTATTTGCAGATTTAGCAAAATAGAATAAATAAATTATAGTAATAATTATAGTAACTAAAATAATATTTTTAGAAGACAGAAGTAAAATAAAAACCAACAAAATAGACATACTTATTTTTTGCCAAGAGCTTTTTAATTCACAAGCGAGAAAATAAACATAAGCGAGAATTGAAAATACAGAAAAATGTATGGCGTTTAAATCTTTCGGAATCAATCCTAAATCTTTGTCTTGATCTTGATGATAAAAAAATACGGCCGCATCTTTTATAACAATGAATCTGATTACGGCTCTTAAAATGAAAAAAACTGCAAAAACCACAAATCCGTAGGCATAATATTTGTTGATTTTATTAATTTGAAGTTGATTAAATTGTGGAATTACGGCAAATATAAAAGGAATTAGTAACAAAAAAACTTCTTTCGGAATTGCTTTTTGAGTTGCTGAAACATCTATTGTCCAAAAAAACGAACATAACATTAAAATGTATAATAGTATTGGTAAAAGTAAACTTCCGGAAAAATTAATTTTTATTTTTTTGTGATTTATGATAACCGCGAGTATAAAAAAACCAAGAGTGATATTTGTAAAAGCTAGTTTAAAAGGTAACGATAATAACAATAAAAGGATAAAAACAAAAGCAAAATTATTTTGGGTTTCCTGCTTTATGTCTTTCCATACATTGTTCAAAAAGTTGTAAATAATCGTCATTTATTTTAGTCCAATTAAACTCGTTAACTATTGCTTCGTAATTATTTTTTATAAATGGCAAGTTATTACTTTTTTTACTATTATTTAATATATTTTTTACTTCTATTGGATTTCTAAAATACAATGCATTTTCTTTTAAAATGCCTTTATTAAAATCATTATTATGAGCTACAATTAAAGCTTGAGAGGCCATGGCTTCTAACAAAGATGGGTTTGTGCCGCCAACCGAATGACCATGAAAATATAATTTAGAATAATAACGCAGATTATTTAAGTGTTCTAAGTTGTAAATTCCACCCATAAAACGAATATTTTCATGAGATTTAAACTTGTTTTTTAAATATTCTCCATATTTTGTGTTGTGGTTTCCTATAACTAAAATAGGAGTTTTGTCTTCAAAATTTAGCGCAACACCTTCTAAAACCATATCTAAATTATTTTCTGGTTCGAAACGTGCCATTATCATGTTAAAATTTTCTTTTTCAACTTGATATTCTTTTAATATTTCTTCGTTTGGCGTGTTAAATGGATACGCGCCGTAAGCAATATAAGTAGACTCTTTTTTATGTTTTTCTTGCAAATATTTTTTTATTCCTAACGAATCTGAAATTAAATAATCTCCAGATTTTGCCGCTAACCATTCTGCAATTTTTAAAAATTGTTGTACAGGTTTTGAATACTTAGAACGTTTCCACTCTAATCCATCCATATTGATAATGTTAATAGCTTTTTTTGGCATTAAAAAAAACCAAATGGAATTACTGGTATAACCTAATTGCAAAATAATATCAAAATCTCTTTTTCTACTATCTATAATACAATTGTAATCGTATATAAATTGACCAAAGGTTCCGTATTTATATTCTGGATCGTTTTGATGAATAATTTGTACACCTTTAAATGTTTTTTCTTGATACTTATGATTATGGGAGTTGTAACAATATACTTCGTGACCTTTTTCTGCTAAATAAACAGAGAAAAATTCAGCAAATTGTTCAAAACCTCCATAATTGTTTGGAATGCCTCTGGTGCCAAGAATAGCTATTTTCATTTAAGAAATATATTTAACGACAAATATAGTTTTTTGAGAAAAATTATATGTTTGAATTAATAAAAATTTGAAAAAATTATTTATTAAACAATTCTTCGAAGATTTTTTCAAAATGATTGACATGGTTTTCTAATGAAAAGGTGTTGTGAACTCTTTTAAATCCATTTGCGCCATATAATTTTCTTAATTGTTCATCTTTAATTAGTTTTTCTAAAGCATCCGACAAACTATTGTGATTATTAGGTTCAAACAATAAACCTGTTTCATTTTCGACAACTATTTCCGTTGGTCCACCATGATTGGAAGCTATAACTGGTTTTTTAGCTAACATGGCCTCAATTACTACCATACCAAAAGGCTCTGGTTCTGTAGAAGGCACAACAGCAATATCAATTGAATTCCAAAATTTTTCAATTTCTTTCTGGAAAGGAATTAGTATAACATTACTTTCTAAATTATATTCTTTAATTTTATTTCTTAATTCTGTCTCAAAAATTGGTTGATTTGGAGGCGCAGAGCCTAAATAGACAAGTTTTATGTTTTTATGTTTTTCTATTACAGTTTTAAACGATTGTAATAATAATTGTTGCCCTTTCCAACTATTAATTCTACCAACTAAAGCTATTACAATTTCATTATTTGTGGCAAAAAAATAATTTTCTCGCACTTCATTTAACTCAGCATCTGTAAAACTTTTACTATTTTTTGTTTCAATACCATTCCAAACCGCTTCAGATTTTTCCGTTAATTTTAAATTATTTTCAATCCAAAAATTCATAGTTGCAATAGAATCATAAACCACTTTATGATTACAATCTAAAGAAAGAATTTTTTTAAATAAAAAATTAAAAACTTTAGGTTTAGCAATAATTTCCTGCACATGCCACAAGTGCTTTATATTTCTTTTTTTGGCAAATAAAATTCCAATTAATGCTGCTAAAGTATGCGTATAAACGAGGTCAAATTTATATTCTTTGTTTAATGCGTTTAAAATTTTAATCCCTTTATAATATTCTTTTATAAATTTAAAAATGTTTTTTGGTGTAAACATTTTTCTATATAATTTTAAAACTGGAGCAATAACAACTTTGATGTTGTTTTTCTCTAATTCAATTTTTAAAGGACCATCAAAAGGTAAAACTATAATTGGTAAATATTTTGTTTTGTCTAACTCAGACAAAAAATAAAGCATCGTTTTATCCGAACCGTATAATTCAGCTGATTGGTGTATGACTAATATTGTTTTCATTTAGTTTTGTTAAATTGTGTTTGTAAGCAAACAGAAATCCGATTAGTAGTGTTTTTGTATCAATTAAGTTATAAAAGCCTAAAAACACCCAATAAGAAATAATTAAAAAATATCCAGTTCCTTTGAAGAGAATATTTATTTTATCGTCTATTTCATTTTCTTTTTTAAATTTTGAGAAGAAAAACAAAATAGAAACTAATAGAAAAAAAGTTCCTAAAATTCCCGATTTTAAAAATACCGTCATATAACCGTTGTGTAAAATGGAAATATGTCTTAATTCCATGTCACCTAAATATACTTTTTGTTTTAAATCGACTTGCGAACCGATTCCTTCACCAAATAAATACGTTTTATTATGTGACAATTGTTCTAATGTTCTTACAATTTCGTATGACCTATAATGATCGTGAAAATCTTTCCAATCGTTTCTATTGATTTTAGTTGAAAGTGCTTCTTCTGGCAACACTTTTAATTTATACAAAAACTCATCTAAACCATCTCCACCTCTTTTTGGGTTGTAATTATAAATGGCTCCATAACCAAGTATTGATACTGCTACCAATGAAAAAATGATAATTAGTGATTTTTTATTTAATACTAACCAGCCTTTCATTGCAAAATAAAGTATGATAAATTGAATAAAGTTAGTTCTTGCTAAATAAAAAAAACTTGAAAACGCTAAAATAATTAAAAACAATCTGGTTGTTTTTTTACTAAATTCTAATCTAAATTGTTTGTGAAAAATTAAAATTATTAGTGCATAAATCTCAAAGTCATTAAAATAACCTGCAATTTCTCTTATTTCTCGAACTGATCGAGCTCCATCAACTACAATTCCAAAAATTACCAAAAACAAATGATATGAAGCAATGGCAATACCGGCATAAACTAGAAAACGAAATGGGTTTTTTATTTTTGAACTAAAGAGCTGGTATCCTAATAAAAGCCCAAAAATAGGTTTAAGCAAATAGGTAATGTCTCTGAGGGTATAAAAAAGATTATGTTTATAAAACAGGCCTATAAATAGTGATAATCCAAAGATTATAATAAAGTAACTGATGTATTTCACAAATCTTACGTCATAATTAGTTTTGATCGTAATTACAGAAATAAGAAACCAGGTAGCAAATGATAATTCGTAATTATTAAAAAAAGGAACAATTACTGCAATCATAAACAATATCTGCAAATACAATTCTTTATTTAACGTTACTTTCATTACTAAATTTCTTTTAAAATTTTTGCAGGAACACCACCAATAACCACATTATTTGGAAATTGACCATTAACAACAGCACCTGCCGCTACCACACAATTATTTCCAACTTTTGTGCCATCTAAGAAAGTAACTTTTGCGCCAATCCATACATTATTTCCAATTGTAATTCCTTTTGAAGTAACGCCTTGCTCTCTAATTAAAAGGGATGTGTCTGAAAAAACGTGATTTTCGGAGTGAAAACTTACGTAAGAACCAGCAATAACATCATTTCCTATCACGATTCCTCCTGGCGCACCAAAATGTGTGAAGTCTCCAAAAGCACTATTATTTCCAATTATCATACCTATTCCGTATTTAGACATGTGGCTTGTGGAAAGTAGTTTTGAATAGGATCCGATTTTGACATTATACCCTAAAACTATTTTGTTTCTAGAAAAACCGTCTAAAACAACATGGTTTTCTATTGTGGTATTTTTTCCAATACTAAAGTTTTTTTTATTTAAAATTTTTGTGTTAGAACCTAAGAAAACTTTTTTTCGGAGAACTATCAAACCTCGGAAAGACATTATTAAACGAGAAAAGATTTGATAAATAAAATAGGCATTTGGAATTGAATTATCAATCTGATAATTTTTTCCTAATTTTTTTAATTTACCTTGAATAATCTTTTTTAGCATGAAACAATTTTTTGTTTAGTCGATAAAGATAGAAAATTATAATGATTAATTCTGTAGCAATTAAAGAATAAAAAACACCATATACTTGATAATAGGGTATTAATAGAACGATTGCGAGTAAATTAAAAATCAACACAATTGAAGTAATACGCACATAAAACTTTTTGAAGTTATATCCTAAAACCAATTGTTTAAGCGGAATCGAAATAGCCAAAAGCGCTGGTATAAAAACAGCAACTTCTAATAAACTACTCAAAAAATAGAGGTTGGTTGGATTGAAATAAGAGACAATTTCATATGAAAAAAAATAGAATAACGTCATACAAGAAATTACCAATACAAAATTAACACCATTATAAATTTTCCAATTTTTCATTGCTTTTTTAGCATCCACTTCCAACAAATAACAAACTTTTGGAAAAACATAATTGAAAAACAAAAAGATATAGGTTTTAAAAACAACGATAATTTGTT
>NZ_JAGNYF010000103.1 GCF_017985075.1 Flavobacterium sp. | reverse complement strand
GAACTACTATTATGGGTTTCGGACTCATCCGTGTGGTAAATAAAAAAATGGAGTTTATTCAGTTAAACGAATTACAACTTAATAAAATGGACGATCATTATATGAAGTTGAAACGAATTTTTGAGCGTACTATCGAATTAATTGACACGTACCATCCAGATGAAATTGCTATTGAAGCACCCTTTTTTGGAAAGAATGTGCAATCGATGCTAAAATTAGGAAGAGCACAAGGTGTAGCAATGGCAGCAGGTTTATCAAGAGAAATACCAATTACGGAATACGAACCCAAGAAAATAAAAATGGCCATTACCGGAAATGGAAATGCCAGTAAAGAACAAGTTGCTAAAATGTTGCAACAACTATTAGGGCTAAAAACCTTACCAAAAAACCTCGATTCTACAGATGGTTTAGCTGCTGCGGTTTGTCATTTTTTCAATACTGGAAAAGTAGTGGGAACTACAAGTTATTCAGGTTGGGATGCTTTTGTGAAGAATAATGAAGATAAAATTAGGAAATAACGAAAGAATAAAATATTGACGCAATAATTTTTTATAATGAAAGTTATTAGTTCTTATACATCATTCCAAATGAAAAAAACATTTACTTTTTTTTTACTATTTATCAGTTTTGTGCTCTTTTCTCAAAACACCATTTCAAAAAGTATTATTTTGTCTGAGCCTCCTATTTCTAAGGAGTTTAGTTTTTTAAAAGATGAATTAAAAGATGTTCAAGTTGTAATGCTTGGAGAAATTAGTCATTTTGATGGAAATGTTTTTGAAACTAAAACCGAGATTATAAAATATTTGGTGGAGAATATGGGATTTGATGTAATTGCATTTGAATCTGGAATATACGATTTATGGAAAGCTCAAAATGAAATTAGTAGAGGAGCAAATTGCAAACAAGTTTTTAGAAATTCTTTATTTTCTATGTGGGGAAAAAGACAAGAGTTTCAAAGTTTTATTACGTTTTTTGAAACTAATAAAGCAAAATTAAAGCTTTTTGGATTTGACCATCAAATTACGAGTACGGACGGTATTTCAAATTTATCAAACGATTTATTTTCTTATTCGAAACAAATAAACCACAATATAAAATTAAATAAAGATGATTTTAGTTTGCTTTTAGAATCTATATCAAATTCTGGTATGTTTGATGAAAGTGATATTTCATATTTAATTTTTTCTTCAGAATTAAACAAATTGAAACAAAAAGTAATTCAGCAAAAAAACTCAGAAGAAAAATTTTATTGGTCACAAATTTTAAACGGATTGTTGACATTAGGTGAAGATGCTTTTACACGTCAAAATTTTACAAGTACATTCAATTGCACAAGTATTGACAATATTAGAGATAAGCAAATGGCTGAAAATTTGTTAGTATATATAAAACAAAATCCTGAAGCGAAAATTATTTGTTGGGGTGCCAATCAACATTTTACTAATAATTTGAAGTCTGTAAAAACACCTATTATAAAAGATTTTATGCCAATGGGAACATATATAAAAAAGGCATTAGAAGATAAAATGTATAGTTTAGCAGCAGTTACAGCTAATGATTCCATTTTTCTTCAAAATAAATGGTATAGCACTCCAATAAAAGAGAGCTCATTTGAAGATGTCTTAAAAAAACAATTTATAACTAATCCTGTATTTTTTAGTGCAAAACAATTAGAATTAAATGAAATAAAACAAAATAGGCTATATAGCCCAATTACATTCATAGAGGGAAATTTATCCGACTTTCATGATGGCTATTTATTTTTCCCAAAAACTTCTTTGTCAACAATTGACGAGTATGACGATGAAATTCATACCACAACTAATAAAAAAGAAGTAGTTGATGATGAAAAAGAGTTCGATATAAAGCAAAGACCTAACGAAACTTTAATTGAAGAAGTTGTTATTTATAGTAAAAACACACCATATCAAATTCTAAAAAAAGCTATCGGAAGTTTTGATAAAAATTATCCAACTAAAGGATTTAGTTCGGATTTAAAAACGAACATTTTGATAAAAGTTGCTGATACGACTTGTGTTGATGTGGATGTTTTGGCTCAACAATATGATTTAGGTTATGTAAATCGTGATTTTAGAAATACGAAAAAAGTTTTGGAAACAAAATGGAAGGTTAGTAAAAATTTTCAAACAGAAAGTTTTAAAGAATATCATGGTTTGATGTATAATAGTCCAATTCAATACGCTCCGCTTTTAAAAGACAACAAGTTTAAAAAATTTGAGTTAAACGTTGAAGGAACAACCAAAATAAATAATGAAGAAGTTATTATAATTCAGTTTTCTTCTCCAAGAAATCATTCTACATTTACAAGGCGTGTTTACTTAAGTAATTATTCGGGCTATATTTACATTAATAAATCTGATAATGCTATTATAAAAATTATTGAAAATTGGCAAGTTACTGATTTTCCTATATCATTCAGAGATGGTTATGTCTTGAAAAATAATTTATCAAAATATACAAACAAAGAATATTTAAATGAAAGTACGATAACAGAATTTGTGAAAGATAATAATTTATATTTTATTAAAAACGCCAAAAATGTTGTTTCTGGAATTTTATATAATGAAGTGAATGATAAAACAGATTATGAAATTACAACAACATCAAATTGGAATAATTTTAATGTATTAAATCCAAAAATAATTAAATCAAATAATGAAGTACTTTTGTTTGGAAACTAAGATAATTACATTTTACACTTTGTCAAACTGAACACTTTTAAATGAGCGGCATCTACATTCACATCCCTTTTTGCAAGCAAGCGTGTCATTATTGCGATTTTCATTTTTCCACTTCTATGAAGAAGAAAGAGGAAATGGTGTTGGCTTTGGCAAAAGAAATGGGACTTCGTAAAGATGAATTTCAAAATGAAGAAGTAGAAACCATTTATTTTGGTGGAGGAACACCAAGCGTTTTGTCAATTGACGATATACGATTTTTGATTCATTCCGTTTACCAAAATTATAATGTAATTGAGAATCCAGAAATTACTTTAGAAGCAAATCCAGACGATTTAGATGAAGAAACGATTCTTCAATTTGCTAATTCACCAATAAATCGCTTATCCATTGGTATTCAATCTTTTTTTGAAGACGATTTGCAACTGATGAATCGCGCACACAATTCGGAAGAAGCCAAAAAATGTTTAGCATTTGCTACACAACATTTCGACAATATATCTATCGATTTAATCTACGGAATGCCAAATATGAGCAATGAGAAATGGCTTCAAAACATAGAAACGGCACTAAGTTTTAATATTCTACATATTTCCAGTTATGCCTTAACGGTGGAACCAAAAACAGCATTGCATAAAATGATAAAAACAGGTTCAATACCGAATTTAGATGACGATTTAGCGCAACAACATTTTCATATTCTAATAGATAAATTACAAGAAAACGGGTTTGTACATTATGAATTGTCAAATTTTGGTAAACCAGATTATTTTTCAAAAAACAACACCGCTTATTGGTTAGGTAAAAAATACATTGGAATCGGTCCGTCTGCACATAGTTTTAATGGGAAAAGTAGAAGTTGGAATGT
>NZ_JAGNYF010000012.1 GCF_017985075.1 Flavobacterium sp. | reverse complement strand
TTGTTTTATTTAAACCCCAAGTACCGATACCTGTTGTGATTGTGTATACCATACAACCAAGTCCCCAAAGGAACGCAGCTAATGCTATTGAAAATACTGTCCACCATAATTTGTTAGCTCTTCCTTCTACTGGACGAGCTACATCTACAGTTATATCGTGATAAGATTTATCACCAATAACCAAAGGTTTTCTAATGGGTGCTTCGTAATGAGACATAATCCTTTATATTGTTTCTATTAATAATTATTTATCGTTTCTTACCTTAACATGATACATCACGTTTGGTTTTGTTCCAATGCTTTCTAATAAATGATACATTCTGTCGTCTTCTAAAAGTTGCGCAACATCTGATGCTTCATTATTCACATCTCCAAAAATCATAGCTCCTGAAGTACAAGCCGCAGAACAAGCCGTTTGGAAATCGTCTTTACCAACTTCTTTTCCTTCTTTCTTAGCTTTTAATATAGTAGCTTGAGTCATTTGGATACACATAGAACATTTTTCCATAACCCCACGAGAACGTACATTTACATCTGGATTTAATACCATACGACCTAAATCATCATTCATGTGGTAATCAAACTCGTCATTTTTGTTATATAAGAACCAGTTGAAACGACGTACTTTATACGGACAGTTATTCGCACAGTAACGCGTACCAACACATCTGTTATATGCCATATGGTTTTGACCTTGACGAGAGTGCGATGTAGCTGCAACTGGACAAACCGTCTCACATGGAGCGTGGTTACAGTGCTGACACATTACAGGTTGGAAAACCACTTGTGGATTAGCAGAAGGATCTTCTAATTCTTGGAAAGTTGAAATAGTACCTGTTAAACCTTCAGAACTGTTTTTAGTAGTAATATCTCCAGCAAAAGTTTCTTCAGATGAATAATATCTGTCGATTCTTAACCAATGCATATCACGACTTCTTCTTATTTCCGATTTTCCAACTACTGGTACATTATTTTCAGCGTGACATGCTATTACACATGCTCCACAACCTGTACAAGAATTTAAATCGATAGATAAGTTGAAATGATGACCTGTAGTTCTGTCAAAAGAAGCCCATAAATCTACTGATGTAGCAGCAACTTCTTTGTGATCTAATGAAACCACTGGTGTTGGATTATAAATTTCTTTATTACCCGCTTCATTCGCTTTATTGAATATAGATAAAGTAGTATCTTTTACGATATCACCTCTACCCATTAAAGTTCTTTGTAATTGTACGCAAGCAAATTCGTGCTCACCTTCTGTTAAAGTAACCGTAGCCGATTGATTTGCATTACCGTTTGCATATAAAGTATATGCATTAACACCAGTTTGCATTTCATCTTTTAAAGCTTCTTTTCTACCGTAACCAAAAGCTAAACCAATTGTTCCAGCAGCTTGACCTGGTTGAATAATTACTGGTACATTTTCTAAAGTAGCATTTCCAACTTTAATTGAAACATAACTTCCGTTTAAACCTCCGTTTGCTACATTAAAGTTTTCTAATTTATATTTTTCAGCATCTGCTTTAGATACAGTTACATAGTTATCCCAAGAAACTCTTGTAATTGGATCTGGAAACTCTTGTAACCAAGGGTTGTTGGCTTGTTGCCCGTCTCCCATTCCGACTTTACTATATAAAACTAAGTCTAAACCATTTGATTTTGCACCTGAAAGTTTCGTAGCTGAAGCTCCAAAATTACCTGCTTGAGCAGATACATTTCCAGCAGCAGTTACAACAAAACCATCATGAACTGCTTGGTTCCAAGTTTTTCCACCTAAATTAGCAGAAGCAAAACCTTTTAAGAAATCATAATATGGTGTAACATTATCATTCCAAGCTAATAATGCTTCTTGAAATTGTTTCGTATTGAATAATGGACGAATTGTTGGCTGAGCAATACTATAGTTTGAACGTGTAATTGCAACATCATTCCAAGATTCTAAGTAATGACTTGCAGCAGCAGCGATTGTAGTCTTAACAGCTGTCTCATCTTCTTTAGTAGAAAATGAAACTGATAATTTTACTTTACCTAAACCTGCAACAAATTCTTTTGAATTGGCTAAAGTATATACTGGATTTACGCCACTCATAATTAATGTGTGAACTTTTCCAGCATTCATGTCAGCTACTAATTGAGCAACTGCTTTTGCATCACCTTTTCTGGTTAACTTAGCATCAGAAGGATTAAAAGCTTCAGATTTTAAAGCTAAATTGATACCCAACACTAAATATTGTGCATCAAAATCATCTAAACCTGTAACCACTACCCCTTTTGAACCAGCGGCTTTTAATTGTTGTGCTGCTTTTTCTACTTCTTTATCTAAAGCACCAACACTATTTACAGAAACATTTGAACCCGTAACAGCATTGTATAATTTTACTAAAGCTAATTTTTGATTAGCAACAGTTAAAGGAATTCTTTTATCTGCATTGGCACCTGCCAATGACATATTTGCTTCAATTTGAATGTGTTTAGACATTTTTCCGTTTTTCGGAATACGTCCTTTTGCATAACCTGCATCAAAACCTCCACCTTGCCAATCTCCTAAGATATCTGCTCCAACAGAAACTATTGTATCTGCATTAGCGAAGTTGTAATTTGCTAAACCTCTGAAACCATAAACCGCTTGAAAAGCATCTAAAGCATTAGAATCAGAAATTGCATCATATATAATATGTTTAACATTTGTATATTTAGTTGCTAAATCTGAGATTAATTTGTCTGTTGAAGGACTTGCAGTAGTATTTGTTAAAATAACAACTTGACCACCTTTAGCCTTTGCTTCTGCAAAACCAGATTTCACTTTTGCATGTACTTCATTCCAAGATGCCTCTTTTTTATCAATTTTAGGATTTTTCAATCTTAAATTATCATATAAAGACAAAACGGAAGCATGAACTCTTGCGTTTGCTCCTGTTACAGCTCCTTCAGTTGTATTGTTTTCAACTTTAATAGGACGACCTTCACGAGTTTTAATTAAAATATTCGCGAAATCGTACCCATCCGCTATAGTTGTAGCGTAATAATCTGCTACACCTGGGATAATTTCTTCTGGTTGAACCACATAAGGAATTGACTTAATTACCGGCCCTTCACAAGCTGCTAATGATGCTGCGGCTGTACTGAAACCAACGTACTTTAAAAAGTCACGACGTGAAGTAGATGAATTAGAAAGATTTTCTTTATCACCTAAAAACGCATCAACAGGAATTTGCTCTACAAATTCGTTGCTTTGTAACGCCTCAACAATAGAACTATTTTCATTTAGTTCTTCAACACTTTTCCAGTATTTTTTGTTTGATGCCATTGTATATAGATATTAACTTCTTATATTATTATTAATAGTGACATTTACCACATTCTAAACCACCCATTTGAGCAGCTGTCAACTTAGAAACACCTAATTTCTTAGATAATTGTTCGTGGATTTTTTTGTAATAACCATTGTCTTCAACTTTCACATTTGTCTCTCTGTGACAGTTAATACACCATCCCATAGTTAAAGGTTGGTCTTGTTTCATTACTTCAAATGATTCAACTTTACCGTGACATTTTTGACATTCAATACCACCAACGGTTACGTGTTGTGAGTGGTTGAAATATACAAAATCTGGTAAATTATGAATTCTTACCCATTTCACTGGTTTCGTTTTTCCTGTGTATTTTTGAGTGGCTTTATCCCATCCTACTGCGTCATATAATTTTTGAATTTCACCTGTGTAAAATTCTTTGGTATATTCTACATAAGTTGAATCTTTAGAGCCTTGGAATTCAGCAATGTTTTTATGGCAATTCATACACACATTTAACGAAGGAATACCCGCATTTTTAGAAACTCTTGCAGATGAGTGACAGTATTTACAATCAATACCATTTTCACCAGCGTGAATTTTATGTGAATAATGAATAGGTTGAATTGGCTCATATCCTTGATCTACTCCAATTTGCATAAAATAACCATACATATAGTAAGCAGAAATTAAAAGGAATAATATAGCCGTTACCACCATTAAAAACTGATTTTTTACAAATGCTTTCCAGAAAGGTAATCCTTTAGGTGCTTCTGCAACTTCAAGGCCTTTAGACTCTATTACATTTTTCAATAATCGTTTAACAGTAACCAACATAAATACCAAAATACCTAACACAAATGCTAACACACCTAATATTAAGTTATTTGATACACCATCACCACCATCTGGATCGACAGATTTTTTAGGAGCTGGAGTTTCCGCTGCCGGAGCAACTTCCATAGTGTATGCTATAATGTTATCAATGTCGCCATTAGATAATTGAGGAAAAGCCGTCATATTTGCTTTTGCAAATTCTTCGTACACTTTTACTGCTTTAGCATCACCAGACTTAATTAAGTCTGAACTATTTTTAATCCATTTGTACAACCATTCTTTGTCATACTTATCGCCAACACCTCTCAATGCAGGACCAGTCATTTTTGCATCTAATTTGTGACAAGCGGCACAATTAGTGTTAAACAATTCTTTTCCTTTTACTGGATCACCTGAACCAGTTGCTGGTGCCGCTGCAGCTGCAGCAGGCGCAGCAGCTGCAACAGCTTCTTGCGCAGAAACACCTACTGCAAAAAATGCAGAAAGTGCTAAAGAAAAGATAGTTTTTGAAAACGATTTAGGGTTACCCAACTTTTTCATATTAAAAATTAATTATCAAACTTATTTTTTGGTATGGTTTTAGCTAATGCTTCATCATACTTTTTTAAAAACTTTGACAAAAATACAACATTAGAATAATTATAAAAACCCTAAATTTATCTTAAAATGTAATTTATTTTAATTCTAAATAAGATTAAGGCTTATAATCTAAATCTAAGTAATAAATTTGCAATAAATATCATTCATTATGAAGACTTTAAAAAAAATTAGAACATTTTCAATCTTAGTTGCCACACTTTTAACAACACAAAATATTTTTTCACAAACTAATGAAACGAGTATAGAACAAGATGAAAAAATTGAAAAATTGCTCCTTGAAAAACGAAAAAACAATTCCGGCATAACTATAAATGACAAATTTAAAATTCAAATATTTTTTGGGAATATAGAGGACTCAAAAAAAACATTACTAGCTTTTAAAAAAGAATTTTTACAAACCGACGGAACCATCGTTTTTAGTAATCCTTCATACAAAGTTTGGGTTGGGAGTTTTAAAAGTAAAATTGAAGCAGAAAAAGCACTTATTAGTATAAAAAAGAAATATCTAAGTGCTGTAATTATAGAACCTAATAAAAAATAAAACCAACTTATATGGCATAATTTTTGATGTGTTATTTTTAAATAAATTTAATATGTTAAAAAACTACACATTTCTTTTCTTTTTTCTACTATTAATTTCGCAACTATCTTTTAGTCAAGAAATTAAAGACAGTATCAAAACACAAAACATTGAAGAAATAAAAATCAATTCTAAGAAAATTACAATTGATAAAAATCAAACACCTTCACAAATTGAAATCTTTTCAAAAGAAAAAATAGAATTTCAAAACTTTCAAAGCACTGCCGATATGTTATCAAATTCTGGCGCTTTATTTGTTCAGAAATCACAACAAGGTGGTGGAAGTCCAGTGATTAGAGGATTTGAATCCAGCCGAATTTTACTTTTAGTAGATGGTGTTAGAATGAACAACCTTATATTTAGATCTGGACACCTACAAAATGTGATTACCGTTGATGAAAATTTCTTAGAAACAGCTTTAGTTCAATACGGACCTACCTCATCCCTATATGGAAGTGACGCTCTTGGAGGTTCGGTAAATATGATTACGAAAAACGCAAAGTTAATTGATGGTTTTACTGGAAATTTTAATACACGATATTCTTCTGTAAACGAGGAAAAATCAGGGTATTTTGACCTTAATTATGGAGGCAAGAATTTTGCGTCTTTAACCGCTTTTTCATACAATGATTTTGGTGATTTGAAAATGGGAAAATCTAAAAATCATAACGGCGATTTTTTCGGAGAAAGAACGAAATATGTTGAAACCATAAATGGGGTTGATATTTTAACTTCAAATGACAACAAATATGTACAAATTGGAAGTGCTTTTAAACAGTACAACTTCATGCAAAAAATAGTTTATACATCTAAAAATGGGTATACTCATAACGCCAATTTTCAATACTCAACCTCTTCAAACATTAATAGATACGATAGATTAACCGATCCATCGTCTTCTGGTTTGAAAAGTGCCAAATGGTACTACGGACCACAAAAAAGACTTTTAGGGGTGTACAGTTTAGAAAAAGAAAATGTATTCGCAAATACAGATTTCAAATTAGATGCAGGCTATCAAAATGTGGAAGAAAGCCGTGTAAACAGAAATTTTGGAAATTACAACCTTCAAAATAGAATAGAAAATGTAAATATATATTCATTAGCTGCGAATTTTGAAACTAAATTAAAAAAAGGAAATATATATTATGGTATGGAAAATTACTATGATGATTTGAAATCAACCGCCTTTAAAAATAACATAAATACGGGCTTAATAGTTCCTTTAGATACAAGATATCCAAACGGAAAAAATAACATGATGCGAAATGATATTTATGTTTCTTATACTTCTAAAAGATATGTGGTTACTAATTTTTCAATGGGTGCAAGAGTTGGATACGCTACTCTTAAAAGCACAATAGCTGATAATTCAATAATGACTTTACCTTTTAATGAAATAAAACAACAAAACTTAACCTATAGCGGAAACATAGGATTAGTGCATAACGCATCGGAAAACTTTATACTTAAAACCAATGTAAGCTCTGGTTTCAGAGTGCCAAATATTGATGATTTAGCGAAAATATTTGAATCTGGCGCAGGAACTTTAATTGTTCCAAATAAAGATTTGAAACCAGAACAAACTATTACTGGAGATTTTGGATTCGTTTTAAAATCTAAATCGAACAAACATCAATTTGATGCTACCTATTTTTACACGCAATTATACGATGCTATTGTAACAGATAAATTTACTTTTAATGGTCAAAACACCTACGATTTTGGTGGCGGTGATGTAAGAAACGTAATTGCCAATCAAAATTTAGGAAAAGCTTTTGTAACTGGAGTGAACGGAAATATAAAAACAACTTTGGCTAAAAACGTGCAATTTAATGGTTCGTACAATATTACTTTAGGAAGAGTTACTACTGATGGAAACAAAAGACCTTTAGATCATATTCCTCCATATTTTGGAAAATTAGGCATTAATTATACGCCAAAATGGGCGAATTTTGAAGCTTATATGCTGTTTAACGGAAAAAAACACTTAAGTGATTATTCTACAAGTGGTGAAGACAATTTGGTATATGCTCCAGCAAATGGTATGCCAGCTTGGGAGACGTATAATTTTAAAGCGGCAACAAAATCAATAGAAGGATTTACTTTATTTACAGGTGTAGAAAACCTATTAGATACGCAATATAGAAATTTTGCTTCTGGAATTAACGCAGGTGGAAGAAATATATATGGTGGTGCAAAATATAGTTTTTAAACATCCTATATGAAAACAAAATGCGTCCTGATTTATATTCAGAACGCATTTTTTTATGCTGTTAATTGGATTAATATTTCCCACTCAATAATTCTCCACCAATAGCGGATTTAGCTTCGATTCCAATTTTTTTCATCATTTCATAAGTCGTACAAACAGCTGCAGAAGTAACAGGAATTCCACATTCGGCTTGAATTAAATCTATGGCTTCTAACGATGGCATTTGCACACAAGCTGAAGCAACTAAAACATCTACATCTGTCAAATCTAATTGTTTATAGATTTCCAATAAATTCATTGGGTTTTGAGCCGCTACTTCCAAATTATCTGGAATTTCTAAAGCAATACTTTGTTTTACTTTGATACCTTGATTTTCGATATAATCCACTACCATATCGGTTAATGGTCGCATATACGGCGTAATAATCGAAATTTGTTTTGCACCCAAAACCTTCAGTCCATTAATTAATGCACCTGCTGAAGTAACAATAGGTGTTGGAAAATCATTAGCAATTGTTTCTTGGTGTAAATTTACTTCCGACACACAATGATACCCGCGTCCCATACTCATAATCGCTACCAAACAGGCATAACCCATCACATCAACGTGAGCATCTGACAATTCTTGAGCACATTTCAAACTCATCGCATCCATAGCTTCCAATTCTTCTTTGGTGACTTTTTTCATACGCATTCTACTGCTATGAAACGTAAAACGCTCTGGTAAAATGGTTTCACGTGAGCGAAAAATGGCTGGTATTTCGGTTTCCATCGTTACGTTTGAGGATGGAACTATTTGTCCTATTCTAAATTTTTTCATATTATTATTTGTTTTGTTTCGCAGAGATTCGCAAAGTTTTCACAAAGATTTACAAAAAATTTTGTGTTACTCTGTGCTTTTCTCTGTGGAACTCTGTGTAATAACTTTATATCTCTTTAACCGTATTTACAATTGTTCCAATGCCTTCCACTGTGGCTTCTACCACATCACCATTATGCATCCATTCTTGTGGGTCACGACCTGCGCCAACGCCTGCTGGTGTGCCTGTTGCTATTATGTCGCCTGGTTCTAAGGTAAACACGATACTCAAATCTTCAATTAAATCATTGATATTGAAAAGCATAAATTTGGTATTCGAATTTTGTTTTTCAACTCCGTTTACTTTTAACGATAAATTCAAATTATGTGGATTTTCAATTTCGTCTTTTGTAACTAAATAAGGTCCCATAGGCGCAAAAGTATCTTGACCTTTAGATACAATCCATTGTCCTTCTCTACGGCAATCACGCGCTGAAATATCATTAATTACGGTGTAACCAAAAACATAATCCATTGCATCTTCTTTAGCAACATATTTCCCTTTTTTAGCAATCACAACTGCCAATTCACATTCCCAATCCAATTGAGAAGTTAATTTTGTGTTTTTGATAATTTCCGTATTCGTAGCCGTTACTGTTGTAGGTGGTTTGGAAAATATGATTGGTTTTGTTGGTAATTTACCAGTTGTATCTAATCCACGGGCACTTTCTGATACGTGTTCGGTGTAATTTAACCCAATTCCGATGATGTTTTTTCTTGGTTTTTCGATAGGCGCTAAAACCGTAACTTCATTCATTTCATAAGCAATTTCTTCGAAGAAATTTTCTGGTGTTTCCGAAATTAGTTCGCTTATTTCAGCAATAATTTCAAATCCCATATCAATTAATTCCAACATATCGTTAGCTAATGGAAAATTAGAAATTTCGCCAAAATCCTCCATATCAACAACTTGGTTATTATGAATAAAGCCCAAACGAGGTGCTGTGTCTTGTGTTTTGTAGGTAAGTAGTTTCATATTTTTTATGTTTCAAAGTTGCTAAGTTACAAAGTAGCAAAGCTTTTTATAGTTATTAATTTTCAATAGTAATTTCGCTGATTTGACCTTCTTTATTTTTTATTTTTAAAATATAACTATCTTTATTCTTCCAATCTTTTTTAAGTCTTAAAAAATCACAAAGAGAAATATTAGTAATATCCATTTTATCAACACTTATAACTTCATCGCCTGTATTCATTAATGTTTTTAGCTTTTCATCCCAGACTATACCAATAACTACTTTGTCATTTTGTACAGAAGTATAAAACTTCGGTGTTTTTTCTTTTACATCAATAATTTTGGTAGATTCGAAATAGAATTTTTTATTTAAAAAATCTAAAGTTACATCTCCATATTTTAGAATATCTAATCCAATTCTTGAGTTATCATCTGAGGTTGTTGAAACCATTATATTATTTATGATCTGTTGGTTTAAGTTAGCGTTTTCAATTTCAAGCAATTTTTGTTCATTGCTATTACCCGCACCAAAAAGACCCGAATCTCCAATACCTGTAGCAGAGTATAATGCTTCAAAAATTTTACTTTTTTCAAAAATCGAATAAGCTCTTTTTGACATATCATAAAGACCATCCATACCGGTATCCACAAGAACCATATCTGAAGCTTTTTCATTATTTTTACCTACAAATTTTAATTCTACATAGGGTGATTTTTGATTCCAATCTAATTTCATCTTAATTGGTTTTTTATCAATATTTAATGATTTTATTTTATTGGTGATAATAATAGTTTTATTTGCACCATTTATCTTAATAATAGAATTTCTCAATAAATTACTACCTATAAAACCATCAATTTTATAACAACTAAGTAAATTATGTTCTTCAAAATTATAAATTAAACCTGCTTGATTTTCAAAACTAAGGTTACCAATTTTTAGTTGAGGAACCACGGCGAATTTCATTTTTTGATCTTGATTGTTTGCATCATTTACATTTATTGAATCACCTTCAGTAACATTTAATTCTTTCAATAATTCTGGAGAGAATAAATTAGGTGCCCCAGTATCTAACAAAAATCGATATGTTTTGTTATTTATAGTAACAGGAAGTATTATTTTTCCTATTTCTGTTTGATATGGAATAACTTCATAATATTCTTTAAGGTTTATGCTGCCTTGATTAAAATTAACTTGACCAAAAATTAAAGAATTAATTAATAAAAGAACTAAGACTAGTAAATGTTTCATATTTCAATTCTATTTTATTTGTTTTTATTTTAGGGTTATTTGATGTCCATTATTTTCTTCCAATTCTCTTGATTGAAAAAGCCCTAAACTTTCAATTACTGGTAAATCGTTGAATTGAAATAGGCAAGCGTCTTCGGTTTCGGATAAATTGTGGTGTTCGTGCCAAGCCCAACTCGGAACACAGAAAATATCTCTTTCTTTCCAATCGAAACGTTGTCCGTTGATGATGGAAAAACCTTTTCCTTTCGCACATTGATATACGAACGAACCTGTATGCTTGTGTGCTTTTCCCTTGAAACCTGCCGGTAATAATTGCATTGCCGCACCCATAGTTTGCATCACATGTCCGCCTGTTAACGAATTGGAATATTGCATAAAAATTCCATCAAATGAATTGATTTCATTGACTTTTTGAGCTTCTAAAAGTGCTGGATACACGTTTTTCCAGGAATATTTGAATAATGGTGAATACGGCTTGTCCCAAGTTTTGTCAGCTGGAATTAATCCAGCGCAGCCATACATTATTGGTGAATAATTCAGCGGTTTTACTAAAGGCTGCTTGCCATCATACACCGCATAGTCATTAGCTTCCAAAGCATTGACCAACGGAATATCCAAACCATCTTGCCAAATACAGGTTTTTCCGCCCTCTTCCACGCCGTGTTCGTGCCAAGTGGAATTAGGTGTAATAACAAAATCATTCACTTCAAGCATAATTTTATTACCATCCACAACGGTATAGCCTTTTTCACCTTCCATAATAAATCGCAATGCCGATGCCTTATGACGGTGAGCCGAAGTACTTTCTCCTGGACGCGTAACTTGAATTCCAGTGTACAACCAACCGACAGCTGCTGATACATCTTTACGTTTGTCGTTTACCAAATAAACCACACGACGACCTGCTTGTTCTGGTGTAACTAATTCGGATGATTTTAAAACTAAATCACGTAAATCATCATATTTCCATAGCATTGGAACAGATGACGAACGCGGTTCCCAAGGTTCGATGTCATTGGCTACTGTCCATAAAGCGCCTGCGCCTAAAGCTTCAAGTTCTTTATAATAGGCAACTAATTCGGGTGAATCTTGTACTCTTGCACGACCGATTTGGTCATCTGAAAAGTTATTTTCTTCCATAGTTTTTATTTTAAATCGTAATAACTATTCTAATTTGCTTAATGTGTTTAGTTTTTCTGTATATATATCTAAAGCATCATTAATTTGCTTGTGATATTTATTTGTTTCTGGTCCACTTGGATTGGTATTTATAATATAATATCTGGCTGTTTTTTTCTTTTTATCAAATTGAATAACGGAAAAAAGTCCAGGATCTCCTCCAAAATGCCCAAAATTACCCGATGGAAACATAGTCATTGTAATTCCAATATTATAATCTCCATATTCACTTGTATCTCTATCTATGAAGTTTTTAGCTTGAAGTTGAGGTCTAAAATATTCTTGATAACTTTCTTTATTCAATAAGGTACCTTTTCCTAAAAACCCCTTCAAAAGCTCACTAATATAATTCCCCATATCTTTGGAAGTTGTTAGCATACCTCCATCAGGATAGGTATTTAAGGAATAAAATGGATAGGGTGTACTTTTATCTTGAAAGGTGTTTGTGCATTTCGAAAAATTAACCGAATCAAAGCTCCATCCAGACGAATTCATTTGAAGAGGTTTTAATATATGTTCTGTTGTGAATTTATCATAAGAAATCCCAGTTGCTTTTTCTAAGACTAAAGCTGCAAGCGTTGCTCCAATGTTAGAATAGTTGTAAATTTCACCAGGTTTTTTGTTCAGAAATACATTTTTAAAATACCATTTACCTCTATTATCCAATGTGTTTTGCAAAAATGCTTCTATAGATATTTTAGCAGACGGTGGATTAAACTTTGTTGGTAAAATATCAATATCAAGATTTTGTTTAAGATTAATAGTGTCGTTTAATACGATTGTTTTTTTCATATAAACTTCATTATCATTTATTGAAGATGTATGTGTGGTTAATTGTCTAATGGTAATTGGAATATTGGGATAATATGGATTGGTGACTTTGAAAGAAAGGTATTTGTTAATTGGGTCATCCAATTGCAATTTTCCTAATTCTTGTGCCTTAAGTATGGCAATACCAATAAATGTTTTCGATACAGATGCAATATTTTGAACTGTATTTTCGTCATATTTTTGCTTGGGTTCCAAATTAGCTAATCCAAAGCCATTTTGATATAACACTTCATTTTCATTTACAATCGCTACTCCAAAACCATTAAAGTCAGTTTGCTTACTAATTTTTGTCAATTGTTTTGTAAGTTCCTTTTGAGCTAAAAGAAATTCAGAAGAATGTATTTTTTCTTTCTTAGCACAAGAATATAGCAGCAACGAAAATAAAAATATGATTATTTTTTTCATTTTTTATCTCTTATTAAAGTCTTCGTGATTATCAATAAATGTAATATTTCGAGTGGGAGCAGTGTTTACTCGTAAATCGAAAATATCAAATCGGTTGTAATGTCCTAAAATATCGTGCATTTGTTTCGGTTGAATGCACTTTTCTAAGTCAATTTCAGCATATACTATTCCTTCTTCATCAATTAATGGTGTACCGATTACAGCTCCGTTAGGTCCAATAAATCCAGAGAATGCCGAACTTTTTCTATCTAATAATTCATCTACATTTGGCACATCGGCACGTAATGCGTCTTTGATTTCTTGAGAAACCGTGGAACACGACACAATCGTAAATAATTTTCCTTCAAAAGAATGCGCAGCAGCACGAATTTTAATCGCTTCCGCCATATCATAATCTGGTGGCGCAACGGGTAACGAAATGTAATTGGCAATATGTATCAATTCACCTTGCGAAAGTAGTGTAAAACGTGCCAAAGTATTGGTGTTTTCGCCACACGCCAAAGTTCCGATAGGTCCTATTTCAGTATCATATACTTTCAACGAAGAACCATCACCAGAAGTCCAAGTCAGTTTTTCTGCCCAAGTTGGCACTAATTTTCTATGTTTTCCGATGATAACGCCCTTATTATCGATGATTAAATTGGTATTGTAAATTTCGCCATAGCTTTTGCCTCGTTCGTTGATCCCCATCACGATATGCATATCATTTTCTTTAGCAGCCAAGCATAATTTCTTGATTTCAGGTCCAGAAATGTCGACCGAATTTTTATATAATTCTTCGTACCACTTGCTTCCTTGAACAGGCGTCATAATCCAATTCCAATAGGGATATCCTGAAATAAATACTTCGGGAAAAGCAATAAGTTTTGCTTGGTTTGAGGCCGCTTCTTTAATAAAAGAAATGGCTTTATCCACTGTTTTTTCTACGTTTAGAAATACGGGTGAGGTTTGAACGGTTGCGGCTTTGAATTTTTTGAATTCCATATTTATGTTGTTACACTAAGTTTCACTAAGTTATCACAGAGTTTCGCTAAGTCTTTATGAATTTAAATATTTATTAATTTTCTCTTTCATTTCTTCTGAAAAAGGTTCGGCTTTGATGCCGTTTCTTTCTGGGTTGAAAGCTACATTTACTAAGGTAACTTCACCTTCTAAAACTATAGTATTGCTTTCGTTTTCAAACTCAAATCCACAAAGAATAGACGAGTTTTTTAACTCTTTTACCCAAAGTTTTTTAGTTAAGATTTCGCCCAAACGTGCAGCGTTTTTGAATTGAATTTTTAAATCAACTGTTGGAATACCATTGGTTTCGTGCATTTTTGAAAAAGGTCGGTCTAAGGCTTCTTCAAACCAATCTTCAACTAAACCGTTGAGCATTTCTAAAAATCTCGGATAGAAAACTATTCCGGCATAATCTATATGTTGAAAACGGACTTTTTCTTGTTTTATAAATTGCATATTTCTGTTATTTTAAACACTAATTACAAAATTAGTACTAATTATTTTAACTTAAATCTTTGAATTTTCCCTGTTTCTGTTTTTGGCAAACTTGTAACAAAGTTAATTACTCTTGGATATTTATACGGCGCTGCTGTGATTTTAAACCAATTTTGAATCTGAATTTTTAATGCTTCATCTGCCATTTCTTGTTCTTTTAAAACAATATGCGCACAAACCAACATCCCTCGTTCTTCATCGGGTAAACCCACAACGGCACATTCTAAAATAGCTTCATGTGTTAAAAGTACGGATTCTACTTCAATTGCTGCAATATTATAGCCTGAAGAAATAATCATATCATCGCCACGTGCCACAAAATGAAAATACCCTTCTTCATCTTGTCGGAAAATATCACCTGTAATGTTCCAGCCGTTTTCAACGTATTCGCGTTGTTTTTCTTCTCGATTCAAATATTTACAACCTGTAATTCCTCGAACCGCTAATCTTCCAGCTTCATTTCTTGGTAATTCGTTGCCTTGTTGGTCAATAATTTTAGCTTCGTAACCTGAAATCGCTTTTCCAGTAGCGCCTGGTTTCATATTTTCTTCATTGGATGAAATAAAAATATGTAACATTTCGGTAGCACCAATTCCATCAATAATTTTTAGTCCTGTGGCATCAAACCAATCTTGCCAAACTTTCAAAGGTAACGTTTCACCTGCCGAAACACATTTTCGTAAACTCGAAATATCGTAGTCTTGAATTTTGGTGGTAATCACTCGCCAAGCGGTTGGAGCAGTAAAACAAATCGTAATTTTATACTCTTGAATGGCTTGTAACAACACATCAGGACTTGGTTTTTCAATTAAAAAAGTAGAAGCTCCAAAATACATCGGGAACAACACCAATCCGCCTAAACCAAATGTAAAACCAATTGGCGGACTTCCAATAAATATATCATTTTCAGTAGGTTGTAAGGAATAGTTTGGAAACGCTTCGCAAATATTTAAAATATCTTTGTGATAATGCGCCGTCATTTTTGGTAAACCAGTAGTTCCAGAAGTAAAGCCAATTAGTGCCACATCATCAGATTTTGAGGGATAATTGTCGAATGTTTTTGGTTTAGACTCCATTAGCTTTTCTAAATCGGAATTTCTGTAGAAACTCACTTTTTTTAGAAAATTTGATTGGACTAAATTCATTTCTTCAGCTAAATAGCTGTCGCAAAAGGCGTGTGAAATTTCAGCACAATCAATTATAGTGGTTATTTCTTTAGAACGCAATAAGGGCATAGTGGCTACGACTATTCCACCTGCTTTTAAAACTGCAAACCAACAAGCTACCATCATTGGGTTATTCGCCGAACGCAACAAGACACGGTTTCCAGATTGTAAACCAAAATCTTCGACTAAAACATGTGCAATTTGATTGGCTTTTTCAAACAAATCTTGATACGTCCAGGTTTCTTCAAAGGTTCTTATGCAAACTGCATTTCCTCGACCTTCTTTGATGTGAGAATCTAATAGTTTATCTAAGCAATTCAACATTTCTGAATGTTGGAATTGTGGAAAATCCAAAAAGGTATATTCTGGTTGTAATTCCAGTTTAGGTAAATTTATTTGAGCAAAATTATCCTTCATTATTTATTACTTCTTATTACTTTTCGGTTTCAATGCTTTTTTCATGCCTTCCATTTGTTTTCGCTCTGAAGCTTTTAATGGATACAAATGTGAAATGCCCATTTTATAGGAATTTGGAATATCTGTTGCGCGAAATTGTTCGTACGCTTGCGCATTTCGTACAAAATTAGCATCCAATAATAATGGTCTTCCTAAAGCAACTAAATCGGCTCTTCCGTTTAAAATAATCGTGTTAATTTGGTCAATATCTTGAATGTAACCGGCAGTTATTGTTGGAATATGAACCGTATTCCGAACTGCATCTGAGAAAGGCGTTTGCCACATTCTGCCGGTTTGTGGTTTTTGGTTAGCAACCGTATTTCCTGTGGATACATTAATGATATCCGCACCTGCTTTTTTAAACGCTTCTGAAATAACAAAAACATCAGTTTCTGAAATTCCGTTTTCAGCCCAATCAGTAGCGGATATTCGAACAGAAATTGGCTTTTCTTTTGGAAATACTTCACGAATAGCAGTAAACACTTCCAAGGGATATTTTAAACGATTTTGAACACTTCCGCCAAAATCATCGGTGCGAATATTAGTTAACGGTGACAAAAAAGTCGCCAATAAAAACCCGTGATGTGCTTGTAATTCAATCATATCAAAACCAGCTTCGTTAGCATTTTTTACGGCTTGCACAAATTGATTTTTAACCAATTGCATATCTTCCAAAGTCATTTCTTTTGGACAATCAGAATTCTCATTAAAAGGAAAGGCAGAAGCCGAAAGCAACTCCCATTTATTACCTTGAAATTGTTCTTCCCAAGGAATTTTTGAACAGCCTTTTCTTCCAGAATGTCCCAATTGAATTCCGATTTTGGTTTGAGTATATTGGTGAATAAAATCAGTAATTCGTTTCCAAGCGTTTACTTGGTTTATAGTATAAATACCTGCGCATCCTTCAGTAATTCTTCCTGTATCAGAAACAGCGGTCATTTCGGTCAGAATTAATCCTAAACCACCAACGGCTCTTGATGTATAATGCTGAAAATGCCAATCATTTACCAATCCGTTTTCTGCTAAATATTGCCCCATAGAGGACATTACAATACGGTTTTGTAACTCTAAATTTCTTAATTTGAAAGTCGTAAAGGCAGGAGATTCTGAAACAAGTTCAGAATGACAATTATCGTTAAATTCATTTAAAACTTTATCTGTAAATGAACTATCTCTTAAGCGTAAATTTTCATACGTTACTTTTTTGGAACGTGTCATGCAGCCAAAAGCAAATTGCTGAAATGTATGTTGCATATGACGATCCATATTTTCAAACCAATCTAATGAAACAATGGCGGCATACTGAATCATTTCAACCGTATTTCTTCGGGTTTTATCGTATTGAACAAAAGCGGCTTGAACATTAGTTGGATGAGCTATCACCGCATCGGATAATCCAATAGCGCTATCCATAGCTAATTTTGTTCCTGAACCAATAGAATAATGGGCTGTAGCTTTGGCATCACCTAATAAAACAATGTTATTATAATACCAATTTTCATTCGTTACATGCGGAAACTGACGCCAGTGTGATTTATTTGAAATTAGTGGGTGGCCATCTAATTCATCTTTGAAGATTTCGGCAATTTTTGCCATCGTATCGGCTTCATTGGTTACTTCAAAACCGTGTTTTTTCCAGGTTTCATCGCTACATTCAAAAATCCAAGTACTCATACCTTCTTCATATTGATACGAATGTGCCACGATGGTTCCGTGAGGTGTACTTCTGAAAAAATATGTAAAAGCATCTAACGGTTTTGTGGAGCCTAACCAAACGAAGCGGTTCTTTTTCAATTCAATTTTTGTTCCAAATTCCTTTTGATATTGTGTACGAATGGCACTTCCAATTCCATCAGTTGCCAGAATAATATCGGAATCTGCAAATTGTGTTAAATCATCTACATTTTGTTCGAAATGCAAATTCACACCTTCTTCTAAACAACGTTGTTGCAATAATTGCAAAAGGGTTTTTCTGGAACAACCGCAAAAACCATTTCCTGCAATAGTTACGGATTCGCCATCTCTCGCTATAATAATATCATCCCAATAGGCAAATTTACTTCTAATTAATTCATACGATTTCATATCGCGTTTTAGAAATTCGCCCAAGGTTTCATCTGAAAACACAACTCCGAATCCAAAACTATCATCGGGCTTATTGCGTTCATAAATATCGATTTGGCAATGCGGCATTGCTTTTTTGGTTAATATCGAAAAGTAAAGTCCGCCTGGACCACCACCTATAACTGTTATTTTCATATTTTAATGGATAATTAACAATGGGTAATTGATAATTAAATTATCTTTTAATAGAGAATATTTCTCCTAATTTGCTGTAATTTGAACCTGCTAATCTTGCGACAGGTTTGTATTTTTCTAAATTTATTTTATGATTTTCCATCAAAATTGAATCGTCAATATGCATTGTAATAATTTTTCCAATGATAATACACGCGCCACCATTTTGATGCTTTTCGATAAAATAATGATGTACCATTTCGCATTCAAATTGCACCAAGCTTTCTTTTACTCGTTTTGGTTTGATGTAAATGGATTCTATTGGAGTTACGTTTGCCAATTCAAATTCGTTTACATCAGCGGCAACCGATTGTGAGGTAGTATTCATTTGTTCTACAACATCTTCCGTAACTAAATTGACTACAAATTGCTGATTGCCGAGAATATTATTTAATGTGTCTTTATTTTTATTACCCGTTCGAACCGTTGAAAACATAATGTGCGGCGGATCTTCACTCACTACATTAAAAAAGGAAAACGGCGCCAAATTATCAATTCCATTTTCATCGATTGTGGCTACCCAAGCGATAGGTCTTGGTATAACAGTTCCTGTCAATAATTTATATAAAGCCGAAGATTCGGTGTTTTTGATATCGAATTGCATTTTAGATTTTATTTAATATCTTCAAAAATAAGTTAAAAATAATAATAATTATATTTTTTTTAGGTTTAATGTTTAAAGATTTTCTACTAATTATTGTTTTATTTTTCGTTTAAAAAAAGGGATAGAAAAATAATAGAACAAAAAAAAACCCAATTCTAATATGAGAATTGGGTTTTTATATTTTAAAGAAATTTTATTTTAATTTCTTTTTGATTTCAATTTCGTGGAAACTTTCAATAATATCGTATTCTTTAATATCATTGTATCCTTTAATTTGCATACCACAATCGTATCCTTTAGACACTTCTTTTACGTCGTCTTTGAAACGTTTTAAAGCTACTAATTCTCCTGTGAAAATAACCACACCTTCTCTAATTAATCGGATTTTGTTGTTACGGATTACTTTACCATCTGTAATCATACATCCAGCAATTGTTCCAATTTTAGATACTTTAAACAATTCTCTAATTTCGGCAGTACCTGTAATTTCTTCTTTCAATTCTGGAGAAAGCATACCTTCCATCGCATCTTTTAAATCGTCGATAGCGGCGTAAATAATTGAATAATTACGGATATCAATTTCTTCTTTATCTGCTAAAGCTTTTGCATTTCCTGCAGGACGAACGTTAAATCCGATAATAATCGCATCAGAAGCAGAAGCTAATAATACGTCAGATTCTGTAATCGCTCCCACTCCTTTATGAATGATGTTAATTTGAATTTCTTCTGTTGATAATTTAGAGAACGAATCAGAAAGGGCTTCTACAGATCCATCCACATCTCCTTTAAGGATAATGTTTAATTCTTTAAATTGTCCTAAAGCAATACGACGTCCAATTTCTGAAAGTGTAATATGTTTTTGTGTACGAACCGATTGCTCACGAGCTAATTGTGCACGTTTTGTTGCAATTTGTTTTGCTTCTCTTTCTTCTTCATACACATTAAACTTGTCTCCTGCTGTTGGCGCTCCGTCTAAACCTAAAACAGATACTGGTGTTGAAGGTCCGGCAATTTTTACATTGTTACCTCTTTCATCAAACATGGCACGAATTTTACCATGATTTTTACCCGCTAACATGTAGTCACCAATTTTTAAAGTTCCAGCTTGTACTAATATTGTAGAAACATAACCACGACCTTTGTCTAATTGTGCTTCTACTACAGTTCCTTGTGCTGGTTTATTTGGATTTGCTTTTAGTTCAAGAACCTCAGCTTCTAATAATACTTTTTCTAATAATTCTGGAATTCCTTGTCCGAACTTTGCAGAAATATCATGAGATTGGTATTTTCCACCCCAATCTTCTACAAGTAAATTCATACCTGCTAATTGCTCTTTAATTTTCTCAGGATTCGCATTTGGTTTATCCACTTTATTGATTGCGAAAATCATTGGAACTCCTGCTGCTTGTGCATGAGAAATTGCTTCTTTTGTTTGAGGCATTATGTCGTCGTCGGCCGCTACTACAATAATTGCAATATCGGTAACTTGAGCACCACGAGCACGCATCGCTGTAAAGGCTTCGTGACCTGGTGTATCTAAGAAAGCGATTTTTTGACCACCATCTAAAGTTACTCCATAGGCACCAATATGCTGTGTAATTCCTCCAGATTCTCCAGCAATAACGTTTGCTTTACGAATATAATCTAATAACGATGTTTTACCATGATCGACGTGACCCATAACGGTAACAATTGGTGCTCTGAATTCTAATTCTTCTTCAGTGTCTTCAATAATTACTGCATTTTCTTCGATGTCGGTTGTGATAAATTGCATTTCGTAACCAAATTCATCTGCTACAATTGTTAATGTTTCAGCATCTAAACGTTGGTTCATGGTTACCATTATACCTAAAGACATACACGTTCCGATTACTTTTGTAATTGGCACATCCATCATAGTTGCAATTTCACCAACCGTAACAAATTCTGTTACTTTAAGGATTTTGCTCTCTAAATCTTGTTGTGCTAAATCGTCATCAGTACGTTGACGGTGCGTATCTCTTTTATCTCTTCTATATTTTGCCGCTTTAGATTTATTACCTTTTCCTTGTAATCTTTCTAAAGTTTCTTTAATTTGATTTTTTACTTCTTCTTCCGTTGGCTCAACCTTTACAACCGGAGTTGATTTGTTAAAACCTGGTTTTTTGAAGCCACCAGCACCTTGTCCGCCTTGATATGGTCTTTTTACAAAACCACCTTGACCTCCGCCTTGCGTATTTCCGCCCGTACCACCTGCATTTGGCGTTCCTGGTTTAACGATTCTTTTTCTTTTATTTGCTGCTGAACCTGGAGCGCCTGGAGTTCCTGGTTTATTTGCGGCAGCACCTGGAGTTCCTGGTTTTTTAAATTCTTCTTTCTTTTTCTTAGGTTTATTAAATTGAGATAAATCAATAGTTTGACCCGTGAAAGTAGCGCCTGAAAGTTTCGTGTATTGTGTATCTAACTTCACTTCAATTGCTGTACCATCAGCATTAAATTCTTGAGGTTGAACTGAAGGTTCTTCTGATTTCACTTTTGTTTTTTCAACAGATTTTTTTACCGTTTCTGCAGGTTTGTCTGAAGTTTTTTCTGCAACAACTGTTTTTTCTTCTTTTGAAACAACATTATTTTCTTTAGCAGCAACAGGTTTATCTGTTTTAGGTGCTTCCTGTTTTTTTGGATTTAAATCAATTTTTCCCAAAGAAACTGGTGCGGCAACAACTGCTTTTGCTTTTATTATTTCTTGTTTTTGTCTTTCTTCATCTGCAAGACGTTTTACTTCAAGTTCTTTTTCGATTTCACGTTTTAGTGCTTCTTTTTCTTTTTTCTTTTCTTCGCCAACTTCTTTCGAAGCTACTTTATTTCCTTTATCGGCCGAAAAAATATTGCACAAGACGTCGAATTCCAATTGAGAAACTTTTGCATTGGGACTATGCTCAATGGTATGACCCTTTTCTTTCAAGGTGTCAACAGCTCTATCAAGTGAAATGTTGAATTCTTTTAAAACTTTACTTATTCGTATTACTCTTTCTTCAGACATATTTGTTTTTTGCTTAATTTTCTTTGTGATTGTGATGCTAAATTAATTGTAGATTAGCTATCTAATTCTTGTTGTAAGATGTTGATAACTTCTAAAATGGTTTCTTCTTCTAAATCCGTTCTTCTTACTAAATCAGCAACATCTTTATCGATAATACTTCTAGCGGTATCTAAACCAATTTTTTCGAATTCTTCAATAATCCATTCTTCAATTTCATCACTAAATTCTCTTAATTCCACATCGTCTTCTTCTTGAACAATTCCTTCGCGAATTACATCTAATTCGTATCCAGTTAATTGACTCGCTAATTTAATGTTTTGTCCGTTTCTACCAATGGCTTTTGAAACTTCTTCAATTTTTAAGAAAACTTCTGCTTTTTTATTTTCTTCATCAATTTTTACTGTAGAAACTTTAGCTGGGCTAAGCGCTCTTGTAATAAATAATTGAGTGTTTTGTGTGTAATTTATTACGTCGATATTTTCGTTCCCTAATTCACGAACAATTCCGTGAATACGAGATCCTTTCATACCTACACAAGCTCCAACTGGATCAATTCTATCGTCATAAGAATCAACGGCAACTTTTGCTTTTTCTCCTGGGATTCTAACTACTTTTTTAATAGTAATTAAACCATCAAAAACTTCAGGAATTTCTTGTTCGAATAATTTCTCTAAGAAACTTGGTGCTGTTCTTGACATTATAATTTGAGGTTTATTTCCTTTAAGCTCAACGCTTTCAATAATACCTCTTACATTTTCTCCTTTTTTAAAGAAATCGTTTGGAATTTGTTTTTCTTTAGGTAAGATAATTTCATTTCCATCGTCATCCATTAAAACTACCATTTTTGGTCGTACATGGTGTACTTCGGCAGTATAAATATCGCCAATTAAATCTTTAAATTGTTTGTAAAGATTGGTATTATCGTGTTCATGAATTTTAGAAATCAAATTTTGGCGTAACGCTAAAATAGCTCTTCTACCTAAATCGATTAATTTTACTTCTTCAGATACTTCTTCTCCAATTTCAAAATCAGGTTCGATTTTTCTAGCTTCTGTTAATGTGATTTCTTCGTTTTCAAGATCTAAATCTTCATCAGCTACAACTACACGGTTTCTCCAAATTTCCATATCTCCTTTGTCAGGATTTATGATAATATCGAAATTGTCATCTGAACCATATTTCTTTTTCAACGCATTTCTAAACACATCTTCCAAAATAGCCATAAGGGTTACTCTGTCGATTAGTTTGTCGTCTTTAAATTCTGAAAATGAATCTATTAATGCAATATTCTCCATGGTATGCTTTATTTTTAAAATGATATTATTACTACTGCTTCTTTTATGTCTGAATAAGGAATTGTGATTGTTTTTTGAACGGTTACTTTTCCTTTACCTATTTCTTTTGGTTCTCTTGCACTCCAAGATAATGTAGCTGTTTGTTCATCTGCACAAGATAATGTAGCCTCAAAATCGCCTTGAGAAATGGTTTTTACTTTTACTGTTCTTCCTATATTTTTTTTATATTGTCTAACCAATTTTAATGGCGAAGACACTCCTGCCGAGGCAACTTCAATAGAATATTCTACATCTTCTGCTTCTAACCCGCTATCTAAAAACTTATTTACATTGATACAATCTTGTAAATTTACACCAGAATCACCATCTAAGATAACGGAAATTTTGTTTGATTCTGAAAAATCTAAATCAATCAGAAACAATTGTGTGTTCTCTTCTAACGCTTTGTCAAGCAAGCTTTTTACTTTTTCTTTAAATGTCATCTTTATAAAAAGAGGCACGCAATGCGTGCCTCATTATTTGGTTGTTTACTAAATAACTTGGCAAATATACAACATTTTTTTTAAAATGTCCAAATATTTCATTTTTCCAAAAAAGTTAAACAATTCAAAAAAAAATTCGTAACTTTATACTATAATTAATAGTAATTAAATTAAAACAAATGAAAACAATTTTAGTACCTACCGATTTTTCAAAACATGCCGAAAATGCTTTAAAAGTAGCCGCACAAATTGCTAAAAAAAATAATGGCGAAATAATATTATTGCACATGTTGGAATTATCAACTTCAGGAAATGACGCGCTGAATACTTCGCATGAAATACCTGAATTAATGTTCTTTAAAAATGCCGCTGTAGCCAAATTAGAAGATTTAGAAAACGCCGATTTTTTAAAAGACATTAAAGTTTCAAGCATTGTACAATTTAATATGGCTTTTGAGGGAATTATAGAAAACGGGAAAAAACATCAAGCTGATTTAGTAGTTATGGGTTCTCATGGAGCTAGCGGATTTCATGAAATGTTTGTGGGTTCCAATGCAGAAAAAGTGGTTAGGAATTCAGAAATTCCAGTATTAGTGATTAAAAAAGAAGAAGATAATTTTAAAATCGATACACTTACTTTCGCTTCTAATTTTTCAGATGAAATTAAAAAACCTTTTGAAAAAGTAGTTGATTTTGCGAACTATTTCGGAGCTCATATTAATTTACTTCATGTAATTACACCAAATAATTTCAGCACAACTAGAGCTGCTGAAGAAAAAGTTAGAAACTTTATTGAAGAATTTCACTTTTCTAATTATTCTACTCACATTTATAATGACATTAACGTAGAAAAAGGAATTTTACATTTTGCAAAAGATTCAAATTCTGATGTTATTGCTGTTTCTACGCACGGAAGAAAAGGAATCTCTCACTTTTTAAACGGAAGTATTTCTGAAGACTTAGTTAATCATGCAAAAAGACCAGTGATAGCTTTCAAAATATAAGTATTTTCAAAATAATTAAAATAAAAAATCCCGCTTTTTCAAGCGGGATTTTTTGTTGGTTCACAAGGACTCGAACCTTGAATGACTGCACCAAAAACAGTAGTGTTACCATTACACCATGAACCAATTATTTTGTAATTGCGAGTGCAAATGTAATATATATTTTATTCTCTGCAAATAATTTTTAAATAATTTTTAAGAAAAAATTAATTGGTAATCTCTTCAATAAATGGTTTCTTTGTAATCTAAATTAATTTAGCATATTTATGACTTCATTTAATTACAGCAAATGGAACACCTTCATAGGTTGGTTTGCTTTTATAGTTGCATTAGTAACCTACACACTAACCGTAGAACCTACAATGAGTTTTTGGGATTGTGGTGAATATATTGCCACCGCTGCCAAATTAGAAGTAGGGCATCCGCCAGGAGCTCCATTATATCAAATGATAGGTGCGTTTTTTGCGATGTTTGCTTCAAATGAAAGTCAAATTGCTTTAATGGTAAATATGGTTTCTGTATTTTCTAGTGCTTTTACCATTTTATTTATGTTTTGGTCGGCATCAAAAATTATACGAAAAATTGTTGTCGCTACCTCTGAATGGAATAATGAAACTTCAAAACTTACACTAGGTGCATCATTAATTGCTGCCTTATCCTATACATTTACAGATAGTTTTTGGTTTAATGCAGTTGAAGCTGAAGTATATTCAATGGCTTCTTTGTTTATTGCTTTATTATTTTGGTTGGGTCTAAAATGGGAAGAAGAACTGGAAACAGAAAGAGGAAATAAATGGGTTATTTTAATTTCATTGGTTATTGGGCTTTCCTTTGGGGTTCACTTCTTGGCCTTATTAGCTTTACCATCAATTGGAATGTTATATTTTTTCAAAACACAAAAAAATATTACTGTTAAGAATTTTATTATTGCTAATGTAGTGATAGTAGCTATTTTGATGTTTATTTTTAAATTTTTACTGCCTTATACGTTATCGTTTTTTGCGAAAACAGAAATTTTTGCAGTAAACTCCATGGGATTGCCTTTTAATTCTGGAACTATTATTGCCTTTTTACTAATTGTAGCTGGTTTTTATTTTGGTTTATCATATACTAAGAAAAAAGAATTAGTAAAGTTTAATACACTATTATTAAGTATATTATTTATTTTAATTGGATTTTCTACATGGATAATGCTTCCAGTAAGAGCAAATTCAAATATTAACATAAACGAGAACAAACCCAGTGATGCTGCTGAAGTTTTAGCGTATTACAACAGAGAACAATACGGGGAAACCAAGTTGTTTTATGGTCCTCAGTTTTCCAATGCTTATGCTGGAGCTGATGAAGAAAATCCGTATTCTGATGATAAACCAAACTACGAAAGAGACGATAAAACGGGTAAATATATTATTACAAATAATTATAAAAACGCCAATCATAATCCAAACTCTAAACACAATGCGTTTTTACCAAGACTTTGGAGTGAAGAACACGCCAAAAACTACATGACATTTACAAAACCATTAGAGTTTAGCGTAAATCATGAAGCCTTTTATGATGAAGAAACTGGCGAAACAGATGAAGATAAATTAGGACAATTTACCGAAATTGTTTCTGATTTTAGAAGTCAATTTGCATCTAACAAACTTGGATTAGACGAATACGAAGAATTTTTAAAAACCTATGGCGATTATTTAACGATTGAAAAACCATCGTTTTCAGACAATATGAAATTTATGTTTGAATACCAATTTGGCTATATGTATTTCCGATATTTAATGTGGAATTTCGTTGGAAGACAAAATGATTTACAAGGAAATTATGAAAGCTTAGAAGGAAATTGGTTAAGCGGAATCAGCTTTATTGATAATCTACATTTAGACAATCAAAGTGAATTAACTACCGATATGAAAAACAATAAAGGTAGAAATACATATTTCTTTTTACCATTCATTTTAGCAATTATCGGAATGGTTTATCATGCACAAAAAGAATGGAAATCATTTTATGTTTTACTACTCTTGTTTTTATTCACTGGTTTAGTGTTGAAAATTTACTTAAACGAAAGACCTTTCGAACCAAGAGAAAGAGATTATGCTTTAGTAGGTTCGTTTTATATTTTTGCTATGTGGATTGGCGTTGGAATTTATGCCATTTATCAATATATCTTAAAATATGTGTCGCCTAAAGTAGCGCTTCCAGCCGTATTGGCCACTACTTTATTAGCTTCACCAGTATTATTGGCAACCGAAAACTGGGATGACCATGATAGAAGCAATAAATACACCGCTGTAGCGATGGCAAAAGCCTATTTAGATTCTTGCGAACCCAATGCTATATTGTTTACAATTGGCGACAATGACACCTTTCCAATGTGGTATTTACAAGAAATTGAAGGATACAGAACAGATGTAAGGATTGTAAACACAAGTTTGTTAGCAACTGATTGGTATATTGATGAGATGAAAATCAAATCGAATAAATCAGATGCGGTGCCTATTTCGTTTACACATGATCAATATGTGGGTGACAAAAGAAATTATTGCTTATTTGACGAAAGAACAACAGACACGTTAGACTTAGGTTTAACTTTAGATTTCTTAAAAGACGATCGCTCAAAAAGAGAAATGAAAAATGGTCAGTTTGTACATTTTTATCCAAGCGAACATTTAAAAGTTAAAATTGACAAGCAAAACATTATAAAAAATAAAGTTGTAGATAAAAAATATTACGATTCTATTGTGCCACAAATTAATTTAAAATTAAAAGGCGGTGCGATTTATAAAAACAGAATTTTAATGTTAGATATTTTTAATGCCAACAACTGGAAACGCCCTATCTATTTTTCTCCAGGAAGTTTTGGTGCAGATGATTATATTTGGATGAAAGAATTTCTTCAATTAGATGGTATGGTGTATAAATTAGTCCCTGTAAGAACCAAACTAAAAGAAGGAAATTCTTACGATATGGGTTATATTGATACTGAAAAAACCTTCAAAATCATCAACCAATGGACTTGGGGTAATGCAGGAAGCGATAAAATTTATCACGACCCAGAAACGCGTAAAAATGCATTATCTTACAGAAACAATCTTTCTCGTTTAATGACCGCATTAATTGAAGAAAAGAAATTTGATAAAGCCGAAAAAGTAATTCAAATAGCTATGAAAAATATGCCAATTGATTACTTTGAATATTATACTACTGTAGAACCATTTGCAGAAGGATATTATAAAATTGGTAAAAAAGAAGAAGCAAGAAAAATCTTAAATCAACTGATTAAAAAATATCAAGAAAAATTAACTTTCTTTCATTCGCAATCCGAAAAACAGAAAGCGTTTTATCGCATGGAAATTTATAGAGAAATTGAAATTTATCGTTCGCTATTGCTATTAGCTCAGGAAAATGGAGATGTAGAGTTTTACAATTTTCAACGCGTGAAATTCAACAACTTCAATAAAATGATGGGTGAATATAAAAGAGAAATTGAATAAACTAATATTTAAGCCATTCCTTTGAATGGCTTTTTTTATGATAAAAGTTCCTAAAATAATAAAGCTCTTATTTTTCAATCAGGTTTGGGATATTCCGAATTCTGAAAATACTATTTATTTAACTTTTGATGACGGTCCTACTCCAGAAATCACAGAAAGGGTTTTAGAAATTTTAGACAAATATCACATCAAAGCTACCTTTTTTTGCATTGGTGACAACGTAAGAAAACATCCAGAAATCGTACAGAAAATTCTTTCTAAACAGCATTCTGTAGGAAATCACACGTATAGTCATTTAAAGGGTTGGAAAACTCCTACAAAAATATACATAAGTAACACAGAAGCTTGTAGAATTAAACTGAATTCACAATTTACCATTCAAAATTCACAAATTTTCAGACCGCCTTATGGAAAAATTACACCTTGGCAATCGTATAAATTAAGAAAATTAGGTTACAAAATAATTATGTGGGATGTATTGAGCAAAGATTATGATGCAAGTATTTCAGCAGAAAAATGTTATGAAAATGTAATTCACAATGTTTCTTCTGGAAGTATTATTGTGTTTCACGATAGCAATAAGGCAAAAGAGAATGTTCTCAATAGTTTAGAAAAAACCATCGAAACATTAAAAAGTAAAGGATTTAAATTTGAAAAAATCGCCTAAGCTTGTTCTTGAATAAGAGAAATTAAAGTATTGGCATCAAATTCACCACTTTGTCTCCAAACCATTTGACCATCTTTATAAATCATAAAAGTTGGTAGACCTTTAATACGAAGTGCTTCCGCTAATTCTTTATTTTTATCTACATCAATTTTAATCACTTTTGCTTTGTCGCCTAAAGCAGCTGCAACGTGACGAATTGTTTCATTCATAATAATAGATTGTTCGTGCCATTCCGTAAAAAAATCAATTAATACTGGCACTTGTGCATCTATAAGTTCTCCAAATTTCGACATAGACCGAATTGTTTATTAAACAAATGTATATATTTTTTTAATATATCAAACAAAAAACCACATTTTTTAAGCGATTACGCCTCTTTTTTGGATTTTTTTAACTCAATTACAGTAATTTCGGGCATAATTCCTACTCTACCTGGATAAGCGTGAAAGCCAAAACCACGATTTACATAAATATATCTACCGGCATTTTCATACAATCCTGCCCATTGTTTGTACACATACTGTACAGGACTCCATTTGAACCAACCCGGAATTTCAATTCCAAATTGCAATCCGTGTGTATGACCTGATAAGGTTAAATGATAATGAGTATCGTGATTTTTTATTTCATTTTCCCAATGACTTGGATCGTGACTCATCAATATTTTAAAATCTTCTGGTTTAACATTTGATGTAGCCTTTTTTAAATCGCCTTTTTTACCAAAATGTACGCCCCAGTTTTCTACTCCAACCAACACAATCTCAGAAGAACCTTTTTTTAACTTTACATTTTCATTCATTAACAAGGTAAAATCTAATTTTTTATGAATGTTTTTTACATCTTCAAAATTTTGAATTTCTTCTTTTTCTGAATCCCAATCGAAATACTTCCCATAATCGTGGTTTCCTAAAATGGAAAATTTACCAAATTTTGGTTGATACAATCCTTTAAACGTATCAATCCACGGATCCATTTCTTTGGCGTGTGTATTTACTATATCACCTGTAAACAATAATAAATCGGAATTTTGTTGGTTGATTAAATCTACCGCGTATTTAATTTTATCGGTATCTTCATCAAAACTACCGCTATGAATATCTGAAATTTGAGTAATTGTCATCCCGTCAAATTCTTCTGGTAAATCATCGAAAAAGATTTGTTGTCGCAGTACTTTAAAATTATATTTTCCAATCGTCATTCCGTAAAGTAACGACGCAAAAGGAATAGTGGCAATTCCTAAAGCAATCTGACTCACAAAACGTCTTCTTGGACTAAAAAATTGTTCTCTGTTTTCATCAACAAAACTCATAATTGAAGCTTCTACCAAACGTGAAACATCCTCAATAAATAAAATTAAGAAAAGTAATATTTTAGGAACATAAATAAGTAATGTCATCCCAATAACAAGCAAACTTGATTTATTTTGACCTTTACCTCTATCGAAATTCATAAATGAATAGACGATAAAAAGCATTAAAACGATTGAAATCACTAAATAAATTAATAAAACCCATTTGTTTTTGGTAATCGTTTTAATTGCTTGAAATGAATAAAATTCGACAATTAATAATATTAGAAGCGGTAGTAAACCTTTCATATTTTTTTATTTTTTACAAATGTATTAAAGGTTTATATTTGTAGAAACTAAAAACCTATAATTTATGAAAAATTTAATCATTGTATTGCTACTTTTTACAAGTGTATCTTTTTCCCAAGAAACATATACTTTCAAAAATGGTGGACGCGTATTTGAAAACGGGAAAAAAATTAATTCATCTGAAATAGAAGCCTATTTTGGTCATAAACCTGAAATTATAAATTTATACAAAGCAGGAAGAACCAAAAAGACTATTGGAAATATATTGCTATTAAATGGTGTTGCAATGCTTGGTATTGGAACATTACAACTTATAAATGAAAGTAGTAGAGGAACAATATATTTTACTTATGGACTAAGTGGGTTATCTTTTATTACTGCCATTCCAATAAAAATAGGGTTTCAAAAGAAAATTAAAAAATCTGTAATTTTAATGAATGATGAAATGAAATTACAAAAACAAAATACTGGAATCAATTTTGAATCAAATATAATTGCCAATGCAAATGGAGTTGGTTTAAAACTAACTTTTTAATTATGTCACAAAAACGCTTATTTCTTTTAGACGCTTACGCATTAATTTTTCGAGGCTACTATGCTTTTATAAAAAACCCAAGAATCAATTCTAAAGGTATGGATACTTCTGCCATTATGGGGTTTATGAATGCCTTAATGGATGTGATTAAACGTGAAAAACCAGATCATTTAGCAGTTGCTTTTGATAAAGGCGGCAGTACGTTTCGTTTGGAAATGTTCGAACAATATAAAGCCAACCGAGATGCTACGCCAGAAGCCATAAAAATTGCTGTGCCTTATATTCAAGATTTATTGCGTGCTATGCATATTCCAATTATAGAAGTTGCTGGCTTTGAAGCAGATGACCTAATTGGAACGATTGCCAAACAAGCTGAAAAAGAAAATTACAAAGTTTTTATGGTGACGCCAGATAAGGATTTTGCCCAATTGGTTTCCGAAAATATTTTTATGTATCGTCCTGCCAGAATGGGTAATGACATTGAAATTTGGGGAATTCCAGAGGTACAAGCAAAATTTGAAATAGAACATCCATTACAAGTTATAGATTATCTTGGAATGATGGGAGATGCCGTAGATAATATTCCAGGATTACCAGGTGTTGGAGAAAAAACAGCAAAGAAATTATTAGCTGAATTTGGTTCAATGGAGAATCTTTTAGACAATACAGACAAACTAAAAGGTGCTTTAAAAGACAAAATTGAAGCCAACAAAGCACAAGGAATTTTATCTAAAAAATTAGCTACAATTTTATTAGATTGCCCAGTAACTTTTGATGAAAAAGATTACGAATTATCTACACCAGATGTAGAGAAAACAGATGCGTTGTTTATGGAATTAGAATTCCGACAAATGAAAACGCAATTCGATAAATTGTACAATCCAGCAGCGAATACTGAAGTAACAAATTCTGAGATTCCCGTTTTAAAGAAAGCGCCGGTTAAGAAAACTACAGATGAACAATATGATTTATTTGGTTTTTCTGATGGTGAAGATGCTACAGAAACACACACATCGTATTATGCAACTTTAGAAAATACGGAACATTTTTATCAAAACGTACAAGGCGATTTACCTACAAAAATGTTCATTCAAAATGTATTGAATCAAACTTCGGTATGTTTTGATACGGAAACAACAGGTTTAGATGCTTTAAATTCCGAATTAGTAGGTTTGGCCTTTTCTTGGGAAAAAGGAAAAGGATTTTATGTGCCTTTTCCAGAAAACAGAGATGAAGCACAGGTTTTAATTGACAAATTCAAGCCATTTTTCGAAAATGAAAACATCGAAAAAGTGGGTCAAAATATTAAATACGATATAAAAATTCTTTCTCAATACGGAATTGAAGTCAAAGGAAATTTATTCGATACGATGATTGCGCATTATTTGATTAATCCAGATATGCGTCATAATATGGATGTGTTGAGTGAAACATATTTGAAATATTCGCCAAAATCTATTACAGAATTAATTGGCAAAAAAGGTAAAAACCAAGGCAATATGCGCGATATTCCTTTAGATGAAATTAAAGAATACGCTGTAGAAGATGCCGATGTTACGATTCAACTTAAAAATCATTTTTTACCTATTTTAGAAAAAGTAGGTACGAAAAAATTATATGATGAAATTGAAATTCCGTTAGTACCCGTTTTAGCCGATATGGAAAAAGAAGGAATTAATTTGGATGTCGATTTTTTAAATAAAATGTCCGTTGAAATGACGGCTGAAAGTAAAGCTTTAGAGCAAAAAATATACGAAACAGCTGGCGAAACGTTCAATTTAGCCTCTCCAAAACAATTAGGTGATGTTTTATTTGACAAAATGAAAATTGGCGGAGCAAAACAAAAAAAAACCAAAACGGGTCAATATGCAACTGGTGAAGAAATATTAAGTTATTTAGCCCACGACAATCCTATTGTAAAAGACATTTTAGAATGGCGTCAAATGGTAAAATTACAAAGTACTTACATCGATGCGTTGCCTAATCAAGTGGATTCAAAAACAGGTCGCGTGCATACCGATTATATGCAAACCGTTGCTGCGACAGGTCGTTTGAGCTCTAATAATCCGAATTTACAGAACATTCCTATTCGTACCGAAAGAGGTAGACAAATTAGAAAAGCATTTATTGCCAGAGATGAAAATTACACCTTAGTTTCTGCCGATTATTCTCAAATTGAATTGCGAATTATAGCGGCTTTATGTGGTGAAGAAAATATGATTGCTGCGTTTAAAAACAATGAAGATATTCATAAAAGTACGGCCGCTAAAGTCTTTAATATTCCTTTAGAAGAAGTAACAAAAGAACAAAGAAGTCACGCCAAAACCGTCAACTTCGGAATTGTGTATGGAGTTTCAGCTTTCGGATTGAGCAATCAAACCAATTTATCACGTAAAGAAAGTGCTGAGTTGATTGATGCGTATTACAAAACCTATCCAAAATTAAAATCATTTATTTCAGATCAAGTAGATTTTGCGAGAGAAAACGGTTATGTAGAAACGATTTCGGGAAGAAGACGATATTTAAAAGACATAAATTCCGCAAATGCAATAGTTCGTGGTGGCGCGGAAAGAAATGCCGTAAACGCACCAATTCAAGGTTCAGCTGCAGATATTATTAAAATTGCGATGATTAACATTCATAAAAAACTAAAATCGGAAAACTGGCAATCAAAAATGTTATTGCAAGTGCATGATGAATTGGTTTTTGATGTGCATAACAGCGAATTAGAAAAAATTCAACCGATGATTAAACACGAAATGGAAAATGCTTTTAAAATGATTGTTCCGTTAGAAGTGGAAATTGGTAGTGGCAAAAACTGGTTGGAAGCACATTAGAATAGTGTTCAGTGATCAGTTTTTAGTAATCAGTTAATAAACAAAAATGCCTTCTTAAAATTAAGAAGGCATTTTTTTATGAGTTATATATTTATTTAGTTGATAATGATGTTATCGATATTACAATTTGTTGTATTCAAATTGGTACCGCTAATATTACTTCCAGTATATTCGAAAACTATATAACCATTTCCTTGAATAGAAGTTGGAATATTATAAGTTCCTGCAGAATTAAAAGTCGTTGTACTTGCACTAGGAAAAATAAAACTTGAAGAAATATCAAATAAAGTTGCTTCCGATAATTTTTTACCAGGAACATAATTAGTTGTTCTGTAAACTTTTAGTCCAAATGCCGTACTATAGAAGTCGGCATCAACTTGAAAAGATAATGTATTTGCTGTAGTAAAATCAACAGGAAGTACAAAATAAGACTTATTACTTTCAAGAGAACCACCATAAGCAGACATTTGAATACATTTAGATCCATTTACAGTTTTAACAATCCAATCTTTTGTTCCAGAAGTTGCAAAATTCAAATAATTTGTAAACCCTTTTTGGTTAAGAGCATAACTTTCAAAATTCTCATTTAAAGCACTATTAAAAGTATAACTTCTAGGATTTACTAATTTTACATCATTTTGATGTCTAACAATAAATTGATAATCTGAGCCATACTTTGTCATTATACCTCTAATTTTACCCCTTCCGGCTGGAACATTTTGGTAAGCAAAAAGTGCATATTGACTAACTCTGAAATATCTTGTTGTACCACCAGCAATATCAACAATATTGTGATTTGTAGCACTTCCTCCAGAATCTACATCAAAATATGTTCTAGCTAATGAACCGTCAGCAAATTGAACATTATCAATTTCAATTAAAGTGTTAAGATTAGTATTTGTTGCAGCCGTAGCTAATGAAACAATTCTTACCATATTTTCTTCTGACACTTTTGTTGCAGATACAAAAAGGTATTTTTGCCATTCATTTTCAGAAATTCTACCAATTTCACCATTATAAAGGCTTCCGATTTTTAAAGAGCCGTCAACAACAGCAGTATACAAACCTTTTAATTTAATATAGGCTTTTCTTCCAGGTGTAAATCCTTTTCCATAAGAAGAAAAATTAGCACTTACACTAAGCCCAATTGGTTGAGAAGTATTTGTTCCAATATTTTGAAAACTGATTGTATTGTAAAAAGTTCCCGTTTCATCAGAAGAAGTAACATAAGCTTCAATAATATCATCTGCAGTGTAAGCAACAGGTGTTGGAGTATTGTTAAATGTTACAATATCTTGAATAGTTTTTGTTGCTGTAAATTCTTGAGTAACAATATCAGAATCAGCATTACCTGCTTTAGTATCATCATCTACACAGCTAGTGAAACTAACTATAATTGCAAAAAACGATAAAGTTGTGATTAATTTTTTCATAATTTTAGTAATAAAGTCTAATGTTATCAATTTGATAGGTTGCATCTAAACTTGTGTTCGATCCAGAACCTTTAACTTTAAATGCAAAGTGTAATGTTCCATTAAAACCTGACAAATCTACTTCGCCAGAATTTACATACTCATAAAAATCATTGCTTGGCGTTGGAGTAATTACCGGTAAACTTAACCAACTTGATTGATTAAAGTTGGCAATATTTCCATCATAATCTGTTGAAACCATTAATTCTAATGAGTTTTCTGTATTAGTTAAATAAGCATGAGCAGCTTGAAAAACTAATTTTTCACCATCTTGTTTGTCCATATCAAATGCTGGTGAAATTAACCATGCAATATTTGAAGGTTGACCAGATCCATATGAAGTAAATTCAGCATATCCATTACCTTGATATACTTCCTCTGAAAATTTTTTGGTTCCAGCCTGAGCATAGTTAGTCCATCCTGTTGAATTTAATACTGTTCCATCAGTATTATCAGTGAAGTTTTCCACAAACAATGTTTTTTTAACTCTTGGGTATTCTACATCGCCTTCATCTGTACAACTAACAAAAGTTGCAAAATTAGCAAGCGCTAAAAGCGAATAAATAAATATCTTTTTCATGCTTTTTTTATTAAAAGTTAATATATAAGTTAACAAAATAAGTTCTTCCGAAACCGTAAAAATACTTAGATCCAAAAGATGGTGTGTGTGCAACATATTGATTTGATGAAGCATCTATATGCCCAGCATCTTGATTTAACTGTCTGAAGCTCGAGTTTCTAGCTTGTTCAAAACCACCTGTTTTGTATGTAATATCAAAAATATTGTTCACAGAAGCGAAGAAACCAATAGTTATATTCTCTACTCTCCAAGATTTTCCTCCAGTTGCATTGATTAGTGTAAAAGGATTAAATTTTTCTTGTTTTAATAATTGATCTGCTCTTTCTTGAGTGGCTTCATAAAAAGGAGTAGATGTATTACCAAACGTTTGGTCAACTAAAAAATTATTAGTTCTTAAAATTGGCGCCACATCAATATAACTATCTCCTAAATAATTAGCATTTGCTCCGATCCACCAGAAGTTTGGATCTCTATACTCAAGGCCAAAAGATGCTGCGGTTTGAGGCATACCAGGTTGTTTGTAGTTTTTTAAATTAGCAGTTCCATAATCTTTTATAGGAAAAGTATTAGTAGCGCTAGATTGGCTATCAATGTTTAACTGAACTGTAGGGTTACTATCATATGTATATTCACCGTAAGAACCAGCTAATGTAGCTTTAATCGTTTTAGAAATTTGATATTCAAAACCGAATTCAATACCAAGATTTTTCTTATTTAAACCATTAATAGTTTCTGCAACAAATGAACTTTCACCATTATCAGTATTACCATCATCAATTGCATCTGCAAAGAAAAATGAAGTTTCTGTTGAACCTTTAATATAAGAATAATGTCCTGTAATTCTTGCTTTCACTTTTGGCGTTTTAATGATATAACTTGCATCTGCACTAGCAATTGTTTCGCCTTTTAATTCTGGAAATACGTTATTATTAATTCTAGCATTTGGAAATGTATTTCTCATATTTGGGGCTTTAGTGGCATAAAATCCATTTAAGTCGAAAAATTGTTTTCCAGTAATTTTATACGTAAAACCTCCTTTGAAACCGAAATTATCAAATTCAATTTTTTTACTTTTTCCGAAAGAATTCGTTGGATAGTATCCGTTTTTGTACAAACCTTCTCTTTGATACTCTGAACGAGAATAGTTTTGTGCTATATAAAAATCGACTTTTTTATATGTAAACTTAAATTGCGTAAAAGCATCAAATGTAGTAGCAAATAACTTATAGTTATAGCCAAATTTATCACCTTCTACAATTTGTCTGTTTGGATTATTAATATCCGTTTGTTGTTGACTTCCAGAACCAAATGTATCAATATCTAAAAAATAATTCCCTCCTAATAAATCTAATAAATTTTGAAAATTATTAGATGTTAATTTTTTGAAACTTACACCAGCATTTAATTTTACATTATCAGATAAATCTGAAAATAAAATTGAGTTAGCCGAAAGTTGTTTGTCGTCAGTTCTGTCTTCATATAGAATATAATAGCTATTTCCGTTAGTACTCATTCTATTAATGTCATAAAGCTCATTCCAATTTAATTGTCTGTTTGAAAGAAACTTAGCACGCGATGCTTCTAATTGATTTACCGCACTGTTCCCAATATAATTCCCATTATCATCAAATTGAGTAGTATAATAACTTGGTAAGTTTCTGTAATACGTTGGATCTGGATTAGGTTTACCTTGATAATCTAATCTACTGTTTCCAATAGAACCAGTTTGATAAGAGACATTTGTATTTAAAGTAGTTTTATCAGACATTTTCCAATAATGACTTAACATATTAATCGGCTCAGCGAGTCTTTTAACTCTTGAGTTTCTTTGCTCACCATTTTGATACCCCCAATACGAATTATATTTTATACCTGCAATATCTGTAACTTCTTGTGAGTTTGGAGAATTTTTACCTCTATAGTTTTGAGCATAAATTGATGTAAAATTCAAACTGTGTTTCTTATTAATTCTTTTTTCTACACTTGCAAAAAAGGAATTAGCTCCATAATCAGTTCCTTCAAAATAGCCTTCTTGCGCCCATCTTCTTGAACCAGAAATACTATATGCCCAACCATTTTCCATTAAGCCTGAATTATGAGTAATCATAGAACGCCAAGAATAATTGGTATTGGTTCCTGACTGAGAAATTCTTGTTCCTTTTCTGTATAAAGAGGCTCTTGTATTAATTTCTTGCGTTCCTAAAATACCTCCAAAAGTATAATCGGAAGGCGCAGAACCTAAAGTGAATTCTTGATTTCTTGTGGCGTCATTTAATCCACCCCAGTTGCTCCATTGTGGTCTTCCATCGTAGATTTTATTCATTGAAATACCATTAATCATAGTTATTCCATATTCATTATCTAAACCTCTCATTCTAAAACGAGATTGACCCCAATTGAAAGCGGCTGCTTGCTGATAGGCATCTCTTGATGATTGTAATAAACCTGCAGTACTTTCAGAACCACTGTTGTCATCTCCTAAATCATTTTCAGTAATGGTTACTAAACTTAATTGCTGCTCTGATGTAATGTCTTCTTCCAAAAACAATAAACCTACATCTAACGTTTGATTTGCCGCTACTTCAATTGGAAAATTTTGAGTATTGTAGCCATCTACAGAAATTACTAAAATTTGATTTCCATCTGATATAACACTAATTTGAAATTCTCCCAAACTATTGGTCGTTACAAATTGTTCATTAGACTGAATCATTACTTTAACGCTACCCAAAGGGCTTTGCGATTTTGAATCAACTACTTTCCCTTTTACAGTTGATTGATTTTGAGCCATTACAAAAACAGCTTGAAACAAAAACAAAAGACTTAATACAAGTTTTTTCATACTTTATTATTAATTAATACCTTACAAGCAATTTAGTAACAAACTAAAAAGCTAACAAAGATAAAACAATAAATTAAATTATTTACCTTTGTTTCAAATATTGCACTTTATATAATTATAACTTAACCTGAAATATGAACATCAAATCAATTTACAGCGCTTTAGCGATACTATTATGTGTTTCAACAAGTTTTTCTCAAGAAAAAAAGACCTACCTGGTTAATACAATTGCTTTTTACAATTTAGAAAATTTATTTGATACAATAAATGATCCAAATATAAATGATGAAGATTTTATTTATACGCCTGAAAATTATAAAGATAAACTTCAAAAATTAGAACGAGTAATTGCTCAACTTGGAACTAGTGCTGAGCAAAAGAATTCTCCCGTAATTTTAGGCGTAGCCGAAATTGAAAACAGACAAGTATTAGAAGACCTTTGCAAGCAACCCTTGTTAGCAGCTAAAGGCTATTCGGTAATTCATTTTGATTCGCCAGATAGACGAGGAATTGATACCGGATTTTTATATCAAAAAGGACATTTTCAACCAACGAGTTATAAAAATTATGCACTTATCGTAACTGAAGATGAAACCGACAAAAAAGCAAAAGACAAAGAAAAAATAGAAGATACCGATGATAATGTAGTAGATATTAAAACCAAAAGAATTTACACTCGAGATCAAATATTAATGACAGGATTATTAGACGGTGAAGAAATGCATTTTATAGTAAACCATTGGCCTTCGCGCAGAGGTGGCGAAAAAAGAAGTAGTCCACTACGTGAAGCGGCAGCAGCATTAAATAAAAAAATTATCGATTCGTTACAAGTTATTAATCCGAATGCGAAAATCTTCACAATGGGCGATTTGAATGACGGCCCTTTTAATAAAAGTGTGAAACAGGTTTTAGGTGCAAAAGGAGATGAAAAAGAAGTACAACCGTTAGGACTTTACAATCCTGCCGAAAAATTAATGAATAAAGGAATTGGAACCTTAGCTTTTAGAGATTCTTGGGATTTTTTCGATCAAATTATCATATCTGAGCCTTTATTAAGAAAAGACTATTCTTCTTGGAGATATTGGAAAGCTGGGGTGTACAATGCGCCTTTTATGATTCAACAAACCGGTCAATATAAAGGATATGCGTTACGAAATGGCGCGTTAGGACCTGGATATTCGGATCATTTTCCATCCTATATTTACTTGATAAAAGAAGCAAAAAAGTAAACCACTTGGACTTGAAGTTCTTAGTTTTGCTTGGCGCAAAGTTGAATAACTTATTTTTTTGACACAAATTACACAAATTAGCACGAATTAATCCGTGAAAATCCGTGAAATCCGTGGCAAAATTTTTCAAAACCTGAATTAGAAACACACTAAAAGTGAGTTGTTTTAAGTATTTTGGACACCAATAAAAAAATAATTGAAGGTACATTAAAAGTACCTTTTTTTATTTTGTAACTTTACCACTTAAAATTATTTTTATGTCAATTGCAAAACCTTTTAACTTGAATAAATGGATAGAAGAAAACAGACATCTTCTTGTTCCGCCAGTTGCAAATAAAAATTTATATATAGATTCTGGCGATTATATTGTTATGATTGTAGCTGGACCTAATGCCAGAAAAGATTATCATTATAACGAAACCGAAGAATTATTTTATCAGTTAGAAGGTGATATTACCGTGTATATTCAAGAAAACGGCGAAAAAAAAGCAATGCATCTTTCTGCTGGAGATATGTTTTTATTACCTGCTAAAGTACCGCATTCGCCAAGCAGAACAGAAAATTCTATTGGTTTAGTAATTGAAAAAAAACGAAATCATTTGGATGTAAAAGACGGATTGCTTTGGTTTTGCGATTCGTGTAATCACAAACTTCACGAAGTATATTTTGAATTAAATAATATTGAAAATGATTTCCTTACACATTTTACTGATTTTTATGCTTCAGAAGAAAAAAGAACGTGTGAAAAATGCGGAACGGTTATGGAAAGCAATCCAAAATTTGTAAAATAATCACATCTTATTCTATTTTCTATATTCTAAAATCAATTTATTATATTTGCATAATTATAACAAAATCATTTAAAAAAGTTAAAAATGTCAACAATAGCCTCACAATTTGGAATGCCTGAAGCATTAAAAGCACTTGGAATAAAAGAAATTAATGACGGAACCTCAACGGGTTCTAACAGTTTTTCATCTGGAGAAATAATTGAAAGTTATTCGCCAGTTGATGGTCAATTAATTGGAAAAGTTAAAACAACCACAGCTGCAGATTACGAAAAAGTAATGCAAAGTGCTACAGCTGCATTCAAATCGTTTCGCGCAATGCCAGCACCTCAACGTGGTGAGATTGTTAGACAATTTGGAAATAAATTAAGAGAATTAAAAGAACCTCTTGGAAAATTAGTTTCCTATGAAATGGGGAAATCCTTACAAGAAGGATATGGTGAAGTACAAGAAATGATTGACATTTGCGATTTCGCCGTAGGTTTATCTCGACAATTAAACGGACAAACCATTCCGTCTGAGCGTCCTGGGCACGTAATGAGAGAACAATGGCATTCTATTGGAGTAGTAGGAATTATTTCTGCATTTAACTTCCCAGTAGCGGTTTGGGCTTGGAATACGGCATTGGCTTGGATTTGCGGTGACGTTTGTGTGTGGAAAGCTTCGGAAAAAGCACCTTTATGTTCAATCGCTTGTCAAAATATTATTGCTGACATTTTAAAAGCAAATCAGTTACCAGAAGGAATTTCTTGTATCATTAACGGTGATTACAAAGTTGGCGAAATGATGACTACAGACGTAAGAATTCCATTAATTTCTGCTACGGGTTCTACCAGAATGGGAAGAATTGTTGGTACTACTGTGGCACAACGTTTCGGTAAATCTTTATTGGAATTAGGTGGAAACAATGCCATTATTATTACTCCAACTGCCGATTTAAAAGTTGTTGTTCCAGGAGCCGTTTTTGGAGCCGTTGGAACAGCTGGACAAAGATGTACCTCAACAAGAAGATTAATCATTCACGAAAGTGTATACGATAAAGTAAGAGATGCCATTGTGGGTGCTTACGGGCAATTAACGATTGGAAATCCGTTAGATCAGAAAAATCATATAGGACCGCTTATTGATACAGATGCGGTGAACACGTATTTAGCAGCAATTGAAAAAGCTAAAGCTGAAGGCGGAAAAGTATTAGTAGAAGGTGGTGTTTTATCAGGTGAAGGATACGAATCTGGATGTTATGTAAAACCAGCTATCATTGAAGCTGAAAATCATTTTGAAATTGTACAACACGAAACGTTTGCTCCTATTTTATATCTAATGAAATACGAAGGCGAAGTGGAAAATGCGATCGAAAAACAAAATGGTGTAGCACAAGGATTATCTTCAGCCATTATGACAAACAGTATGAAAGAAGCTGAGAAATTTTTATCTTTCGCGGGTTCCGACTGTGGAATTGCAAATGTAAACATCGGAACTTCTGGTGCAGAAATTGGTGGTGCTTTTGGTGGTGAAAAAGAAACGGGTGGCGGAAGAGAATCAGGTTCAGATGCTTGGAAAGTGTATATGAGACGACAAACCAATACCGTAAACTATTCGGATCAATTGCCATTAGCGCAAGGTATTAAGTTTGATTTGTAGAATTGAAGTGATTCGTGAAAAGTAATTAGTGATTAGTCGCTTTTTAAGATAAAGAAAAACCCCTGTAAAATTTTTACAGGGGTTTTTTGGTTTTATTAGGTAAGGGTTTCTATCAAAGATAAAATTTCTTGAGAAATGTAAACGTGTATTTACTACAAAAAACGCCATTTTGCCAAACTTCTTTTTAGTGGCAGTTTTTATTCTTCAATATTAATTAACCAATGTTTTTTATTTAGTTTCATTAAATCTTCTTTATAGGTCTGCTCATTCAAATACTTATAGCTGTAATATTTCAATGGAATTGAATTTGGATAATTTTTCAGTCCTTCGTCAATATACTTTTTTAATTCAGTTTTATCTTTAAATAAGTTTAAAGTCTCAACTTTGTAAACATAAACAATTGTTGGTACTTTATTATATACATATAGGAATTCTTTTTCCAAATAATTTATTAAATCTCTTTGTAGTTCAGGCTTTATTTTTTTTTCCTCAGCAGATTTTGTAATTACTTCTTGGTAAAACATTAAAGCTGAAAATAAATATGTATTTTTAGATTTTCTACTATTTTCAAAATTTTTAATCTCGTCTATTGTGCTATTACTTAATTCAGAGATTTCATTTTGTAGAGCTTCATCATACATTTTCTGCATAAGTTTTAAGCAAGTTGAGTCACTTTTATCAACTTTTGACTTGTTTTTAATATTATCAAAAGTTTCTTCAATAATATTTTTTTTGGTTTGAGCAAAAGTTGTCAAAGTCAAAAAAGTAAATAGTAAGAATAAAATTTGTTTTTTCATTTTCTGTGTTTGTTTGCGGTCTGTTCGGACAAAATTGCCACTAACTTGTATATATGCGACATAAAACTTCATTTATACACCCATATTTGGATAGCTATGGAAGTTTTGTTTAACTTTTTTGTTTTTCAAATCTACTAAATATTCTTAAAATAAAAAAACCTGCAATGTTTTTGCAGGTTTTGTAGTATCATATTGCCTAATTGGCAAATTGGCTAATTACTTCGTTTTCTTCACGTATTGTGTTAAAATATAAATATGTTGGTTTTCTACTCTACCTTCAATTAAGTTAGCATCATCCCAAACGACTTTAATATTGTGAACTGCTGCGCCTCGTTTTGCTGTAAACGTAGCGCCTTTTACATCTAAATCTTTAATTAAAACTACTGAATCGCCATCTTTTAAAATAGCACCGTTGCTGTCTTTATGAACAATTTTATTTTCGTCTTCCTCTTCGCCTTCTCCTGTAGCTTTTGCCCATTCTAATGCTTCTTCGTCTAAATACATCATTTCTAAAGTATCGATATTTTTTAAACGTGCTAACATTCTCCAAGATAAAATTTGAACCGGTAAATTTTCGTTCCACATACTATCAGATAAGCCCCTCCAATCATTTGGATTCATAGTATCTGGGTTTTCCACTTGATCTTTTAATTGTTTGGTCAATAAAACCGAATGTGCTAAACTTTCTTCTGTATAAGGTGGTAAAGTATACACCACTAAATCCAATTCAGCACCACTAATTTCACATTTTGACTCGCTTCTGTCTTTTAATTTTCTTTCAATTACACTCATTATTTCTGTTTTTATGGCTGTTATTTATTCCTAATTTTGGGCAAATATAAGAATTAATTTCTTCCTATTTCGTTTGGATATAATTCTGAAACCAACTCACTTTGCCAGTACGTTTTAGAGGCACAATCCATTATGGTTAACACGCCTAAAAAAGCAGCTCCAGTATCTAAATTCCAAACAGAGTTTTTACAAAGCGGCGCAACTTTTTCAGTTTTAGAAACGGGTGTATGACCTATAAATATTTCAGAATAAATTTTTAATCTTTTCGGATATAAAGGCGAATTTTTATCCATAGTTTCATCTAAACACAAAGCCACTTCCCAAAGTGTTCTGTCCCAATACATTAATTTAGGAAAAAATTCTTGTGAAACGCCATTCATATTAGTAAAACCTGCATGAATGAACAACCTGTTTTCAGTATCTAAATAATAATTTCGTAATGATTTTAAAAAGGTAATGTGTTTTTGTTTCATTTCAGTTGAAATATTTAAATAAGCATCAACAGTGGCTTTGCCGCCATGCTTAAACCATAGTTCTTCTTTTATATTCTCATGTCGATTTTCTAACCAATCCAAAAGCAATTCATCATGATTTCCTTTTATAAAAATACATTTTTGTTGTTCCGATAAGGCAATTAAAAAATCTAAAACGCCTGGCGATTCGCTCCAACCATCTACGTAATCTCCTAAAAAAATTAACGTATCATCTGCTTTTATTGCTGCTTTTTGTAGCACTTGAATTACTGCTTTTAATCCGCCGTGTATGTCGCCAATGACTAAGGTTCTGCTCATTTGTTTATTTTAATTACGGTTACTAAGGTACAAATATTTGTTCAATGGTAAAACATGATATTTGTTAGGTTTTTGTTTTCGGAATATGTTATCTTTGTATTTTAATTCAATCTAAATAAGTTTGTGAAAAATAGTAATGCTACTGTATTGAAAAAGGGACAAATGGCTCAAATTTCAGATATTAATATCGATGAAATTCCATTGAAACTTATTGAAATGGGATGTTTACCTGGTAATACTATTGAATTAATTCAGGTGGCGCCAATGGGTGATCCGTTATTTTTTAATATAAACGACTCAAAAGTGGCAATTAGAAAAAAAACTGCTCAAGAAATCTATATTTTACAAGAATCTATTCAATAAATGTATTCTAATACCATAAAAGTTGCGTTAATAGGGAATCCAAATGTGGGTAAAACTTCTGTTTTTAATCAGTTAACAGGATTAAATCAGCAAGTGGGAAATTATCCTGGAATTACTGTGGATAAAAAAACCGGCATTTGTAAACTCAATCAAATTACGAAAGCTAAAATTATAGATTTACCTGGAACGTATAGTTTAAATGCCAATTCTATTGATGAAAACGTAGTAATTGAATTACTATTAAATAAAAATGATGAAGATTTTCCAGATGTAGCTGTTGTGGTTACAGAAGTAGAAAATTTAAAACGAAATTTATTACTTTTTACACAAATAAAAGACCTTGAAATTCCCACGTTACTTGTAATAAATATGAGTGACCGTATGAAACAAAAAGGAATTGAATTAGATATTCCAACATTAGAAACAGAATTAAAAACCAAAATTGCCTTAATCAGTTCCAGAAAAAATATTGGAATTGAGTATATAAAAGAATTAATTTTAAATTACAAAAATCTTTCTACAGAAGCTTGTTTAAATGCGAGTTCTATTGATATAGAATATTTTAATCGTCTTAAAAAAGCATTTCCAAATCAGTTGCTTTACAAATTATGGTTGGTAATTACACAAGATGTTAATTTCTTGAATTTAGAACGAAATGCTATTGAAAATAATTTTACACGTTCGCATTCTGATTTAAAAAAACTGCAACAAAAAGAAACCATAAAAAGATATCAATTTATTAATGATACGCTGAAGATTACCCAAAAAATTGACAAATCTAAAGCGACCGATTTTCAAAGTAAATTAGACAATATATTAACTCACAAAGTCTTTGGATATTTAATTTTCTTTGGAATATTATTACTTATTTTTCAATCTATTTTTGATTGGAGTAGCATTCCAATGGATTTTATAGATACTACTTTTTCAAAATTTAGTGCTTTAACTAAAGAAAGTCTTCCTCAAGGAAAATTCACGGATTTACTTTCTGACGGAATCATTCCTGGAATTGGAGGTATTATTATTTTTATTCCACAAATTGCCTTTTTGTTCCTGTTTATTTCTGTTTTGGAAGAAAGCGGCTATATGAGTCGTGTGGTGTTTTTGATGGATAAAATTATGCGAAAATTCGGCTTGTCCGGAAAAAGTATTGTCCCTTTAATTTCCGGAACGGCTTGTGCTATTCCTGCCATAATGAGTGCTCGAAATATTGAAAATTGGAAAGAACGTTTAATTACAATTTTAATTACGCCTTTTATTACTTGTTCTGCACGCTTACCGGTTTACGCCATCTTAATTTCATTAATCATTCCAGAAAAACGGTTTTTAGGTTTTAGTTTACAAGGTTTAACTTTAATGGGCTTGTATTTATTGGCTTTTATGGTAGCAATTGGGTCGGCATATTTGTTAAACAAAGCTTTGAAATTAAAATGCAAATCGTATTTTATAGTAGAAATGCCAAGTTATAAGGTACCACTATTAAAAAATGTTGCCTTGAATGTTCTGGAAAAAACAAAAGCATTTGTAACTGGAGCTGGAAAAATAATTTTAGCTTTATCAGTAATTTTATGGTTTTTAGGCTCACACGGACCTGGAGAAAGTTTTAATAACGCGCAAGAAATCGTTGAAAAACAGATATATTCTAATGAACAAAAAATAAATCCATCCGTAATTGAAAATAATGTTTCTGCTTATAAATTAGAAAATTCCTACATTGGGATTATGGGAAAAACCATTGAGCCAGCGATAAAACCATTAGGTTACGATTGGAAAATTGGAATCGCAGTTGTAAGTTCTTTTGCAGCCAGAGAAGTATTTGTTGGAACACTTGCCACCATATATAGTGTAGGAAATCAGAGCGAAGAAGAAGCTACTATAAAAATGAAAATGGCGGAAGATATTGATGCTAAAGGAAATAAGATATTTAATTTTGCCACAGGAATTTCATTACTGTTATTTTATGCTTTTGCGATGCAATGTGTAAGTACACTTGCTATTGTAAAAAAAGAAACCAACTCGTGGAAATGGCCTATTATTCAACTGGTTTTTATGAGCGGATTTGCTTATTTGGTTGCACTAATTGCTTATCAAAGCTTGAAATAGTTTTTGAAAACACCGATTTAAGAAATTAATAAAATTGGAATTTATGAATTTGCAAGAAATTTTAACATATATCTGTTTGGCTTTAGCCATTGGTTTTTTATTTAAAAAATTCTTTTGGAAGAAAAAAGCAAATAAAAAAGGTTGCGGAGACAATTGCGATTGTAAGTGATTTTAATATTTATATTTATATTATTATCCCAAAGCTACGTCTAAACTCATCATTACAATAAATCCTGCAATAAATCCTAAGGTGGCAATATCTGTATTTTTATCTTGTTGGGTTTCTGGAATAACTTCTTCTACAACTACGAAAATCATCGCTCCAGCTGCAAAGGCTAAAGCATAAGGCAAAATTGGCGTGAAAAATGTTACGGCAAACGCCCCTATAACTCCGGCAATAGGTTCTACAATAGCAGACGATTGTCCATACATAAAACTTTTTCTACGACTCATCCCCATTCTTCTTAAAGGCATAGAAACGGCAATTCCTTCAGGAAAATTTTGAATTCCAATACCTATTGCTAACGTAACGGCTCCAGCAATAGATGCTTCTGGAATTCCAGCTGCTACGCCGCCAAACAAAACTCCAACTGCCAAACCTTCTGGAATATTGTGTAGTGTAATAGCCAACACTAATAAAGTAGTTCGCTGCCAAGGCGATTTTATCCCTTCTGTTTCTTTAAAATTAATATGCAAATGTGGTAAGGTTTTATCTAAAGCAAATAAAAACAACGCACCCATTAAAAACCCAGAAGCGGCTGGAATTACTTTTGTAAAACCTTCGCCTTCACTCATTTCTATAGCTGGTGCTAGCAAACTCCAATAACTTGCCGCAACCATAACACCTCCAGTAAAACCTAACATTCCGTCTAATACGGCACGATTCATAGTTTTAAAAAA
>NZ_JAGNYF010000011.1:3948-49807 GCF_017985075.1 Flavobacterium sp. | reverse complement strand
AACTTTTAAACATAGAATCGTTCGATTTTAAATACGGATTTAGTGCTGTTAGTAGATACGAAAAATTACCAGTTTCTGTTCAAAATTTCAATGCTTTTACTAATTTGTTTTCAAACCGATTTGAATTAGGATACAAAAATTATTATGTAAATACGGAATATGTTTTTAAATCGCGAGACGCTATAATTAAACAAAATGTTTTGGACACCAATTTTGCAAAAGAAGGAAGTGCATTGTTAGTTAATTTTGGATATTCTAAAAAAGGGATTGGTTTTGATGCCAATTTAAGACGTGTTGAAAACATGCAATTGTTAGCACAAAGAAATTTAGATAATTATCCAACACTTTCAAGTACAAGTTTAAATTATAACGACAAAATATTGAACTTCGTTCCAAGTTTAACCAAACAACATCATTCTAACTTAGCCAATATTTATGTGTATCAAGCCCAATTTCAAGTGGTGATGGATGAATCTACGCAGATAAACAAATTTGGAGAAATTGGAGGTCAATTTGATTTTTTCTACGACTTTAAAAAAGGCACTGCTTTAGGAGGAAAATATGGAACAAAAATCAATTTAAATGTTTCTTCTTGGTTTAATTTGAAAGCTAAATTCAGATATACGAATAATGCCGGAGAAAACATTCAAAATTATCAAGCAGAATTATTTAATGCTAACGAGAAGTATTTTTCAGATTATAATATTGAAATCACGAAAAAGGTTTCCAAAAATTTTAAAACGGCTTTTACGTATATCAATCAGTATTATAACAACCAACAAATTAAAGGCATTTTTAATAAATATGTTATTAATTCACATATCGTATTTTCAGAATCAACGTATCAATTATCTGACACAAAATCGATTACTTTTGGTTTAGAACATATGTGGGCAGATAATGATAGAAAAAATTGGGCGGCTGGAAGTGTAGAGTACAATCACAATGAAAACTGGTCAATATTTGCTATGGATATGTACAATTATGGTTTTGATCATAATACGCTTACCATAAGCGAAACGGATTTATTTGATATCCATTTCTATAATTTTGGAACTGCATATAAAGTAGGAAGCACGCGTGTGGCATTAAATTATGGTCGTCAACGTGGCGGTTTGGTTTGTGCAGGTGGTGTGTGCCGACTTGTTCCACCAAGTACTGGTTTAGGGCTACAAATTACAACCTCATTTTAAAAAAATAGTAAAGAATTTTAAAAAGTAATTTCAAAAGTATTGTCAAGCTGAACTTGTTTCAGTTTCCATAAATAATTATTTAGATTCCGAAATAAATTCGGAATGACAAAATCAGGACTTTTCAGAACACCTATTTTTAGAAAAACGCACGCAACTGAATCGTACCCGTATGCACCGTTTTACTGGTTTCCGATTTACGGCCGTTATAATTTACCGAAACATCTAAAAATTGCGTAATATTTTTCTGAACCAAAAGTTGCCAAGTAGTATTTTTTCCGTTTTGTAGCCCTTCTAATAATTGAAAACCAACTGGAGAAGAAGCGCTTCCGGTAAAATTATTATTGATATAAGTAAATATTCCGTTTAATGAAAATCCTTTTTCTGTATTCCAATTAAAAGAAGTTCCAAATTGCTGTTGTTTTAAATGTTCTAAATTACCAATCGTATTTTCTTTACTATTATTTTCATAAAAAACATCCCAACTTGCGTTTTTATTAAAAATATAGGACACTTTCGGAGCAATTTCTAAGCCACTAATATTAAAATTTCTACTTGCATAATTATCCGAAATGCTTTTTAAATTTGAAGTACTGGTTTGTAATTGAAATAACCAGAATTTTTGAACTAAATGCACATATTGCAGCTGATGACTTTTAATATAATTTTCTTGACTTCCAAAATTCAACACGTTTTTTAACGCACTTGAATTGTAAGTATAGGTTACTGAATTTTTCTGTTTTCCTTTATTTAAAAACAAACTATTTCTAAAATTAGTATTCAAACCAATTAAATCTTTATTCGGAATTGAAAAAGGATTCCATTCAAAAGTATTTGAATTTCGAGTTATTTTTTTATCAATTATTAAAGAAGTTTGATTGTAAAATTTGGATAAGAATTTCTTAAATCCTATTTCATTTTGCCAAGCATTTCCGTTAAAAGTAATTGTTTGACTCAGTTTGTTTTGATACGTTCTTATAAATATTTGATTAGGTAGAAAAATTTTCACATATTTTGCCAAATCAGAAAAGGTTGCAATTTCAAATTCTTGTAGTTCCTGAATGTTGTTATTGTTATAATCGTTCCACATATAAATTCCTCGGCCGGCATCAACTTCTAAAAACGTAAATTCTTGTTGCGCAATACTTCCCGAATTATTTTCATAAAAAGTAGTAGTTTGTATCAGCTGATTAAAAAAGGAATCAGAATAGTTCACTCGCGAATTTATAGAAGGTTCTGTAGCGCGATTATCAGCAAATTTTAAGGTTCTATAATTAATGAATATACCTAAATTTCTTCTATCGTTTTTGATAATTTGCGATTTCAAATAAGTTGAAAAAGAGGCGTTAACACGTTGTAATAGATTATTTTTCACACTGTCATTTTGCCGAATTAAATACCCCATTTCCGCATATACTTTTGTTGAATCGCCACGACCAATAAAGTTTCCAAATTCGGAAAATCGTTGACTAAAATTACTCAGAATTTTGGTTTCATTTGCTATTTCTTTATTGTTTTCATATCTAAAATTAGCACCCACATAGTTTTTCTTAAAATGATATTTAGCAACATTTTGACTTCTTAAAAAATTTGATGTGCTTGAGTTATTTTTACTATCCATCAAACTAATTTGTGTTTGAAGTGCCAGATTTTTGTTTTTTGTAAAGGTTTGAAACGCGTGTTTATTTCCAGAAAAATTGGTAGAATATTCTAATTTTTCAAATTGGTATTTCCCAAATGTTTTCCATTTCATTGTATCTTTTTGAACAGAATTAAATTGTATTCCACCCACCAATAACATCTGATTGCCTAATGGATTAGTAAGGTTCCAATCTCGATTAAACTCAATATTATACAATCGCTCAATGGGTTTAAAATTCTCTTGAATGTAATTAATAGTAGCAAAAGATTGCACCTGAATTCCTTTGGAAAACAATTGCTGTTTCAGATTTAATTTTGTGGCAATTCCTTGGTTATTCGCATCATCTAAGTTTGAAAATAAATTTTTATCGTGATTAGAAATGGCAATTTCGGTTTCAATTTCTGTTTTTTCTGTTGGTGAAAAAGAACTGACAATTGTAGCAATTTGAATTTTAGTTGGTGCAATTAGCTTAACAATTGGTTCGTAACTTCCTTGCGGAACACCCGAAATTGGTGCTACATATTCGTAGATTTTTCCAATTGTATTGCTACTGGCTAAAATGTAATTTCCTGAATTAGTTCCTAAAAAAGTAAATTTTACCTGGTATAACGTTTGTGTGGCATCCGTAGAAAAAACAAAAATTTCGGTGTTGTTTACTTGTGCTTTTTTATAGAGTATCTTATTTTCCGAATACGAATCTACATAAGCAGAAGGGGCATTCATTAGGTTTGCATCGTCTCCAGCAAGTTGTAAAGTTTGTATTTGATTTTCAGATAAACTTTGTTGTAATGGCTGGTTTTTTACATCATTTTCATTGTACACATAGGCACTAATGCTAAATTTGTCACTTTCGTGCTGAAAACCTCCATAACTTAAAAAACGTGTATAATTTCTATCCGAATATTGATATTCCATTACAATACGCATTTCGGAAGTAATTGGAAAAGTGGCGTTAAAAATAATTTCTCCTGCGTTATAATCTATAATATAATCTTTGTTTTCGCCGCGTTCTTTTAAAATTCCGTTTACATAAACACGTTCTGAACCAGAAATAATTAACACATATAATTCACCATTATTTCCGCGTAGTTTGTAAGGTCCTTGATTCCCTTCTTGTCCTGTGAAATTACTTTTTGCATATTGTCCTCGAACTAATGAAGCAGCAAAAAACAAATCGTTTTTTTTGGTATTTCCCCAATTAAAATGCGAGGAAAGACCCTGTACTTTTTTGTTAAAATTTAAAAAGCTTGTTTTTCTATTTTCTAAAAACAAATCACCCGCTCTTATGTTCCAGTTTTTAGATGATAGTTCAATAAATATTTGATCAAATTCATCAATTTTTTGCGAATAACCTCCTTCTTGCAACGGAATATTACTGTCTTGAATGGATGCTTTTAATGTAATATCTTCAGATAATTTCCCAGAAATTTGTAAATCTAAATTGGAATTTAAAACCGTATTTTGGTTGTTTCCTACTGTAAATCCGCGAGAAATACTTCCATTGGTTTGTAAGCCGTTAAAAATTGGAATTTGTTTTTTTGTATTTTCTGAGAATGTAAGTAATCGTCCATTTTCGTTTGGGACAATTTTTTTTTCGTCGTAAATAGTATATGTTTTGGTTAAAAAATTTGGTAAGTGATAATATTGCACTCGTACCGAATCTTGAAATATTTTTTTGAAAATTAATTTTTTAGTTTGATAATTAAATGAATAAAAAGAGGTGTCAATTTCTTGTTGATTTACATTGAAAATTTTAAATGAATTTGGATTCAATGCAGAAGTATCAATAAGAATTTCTTTATTTGTATACGCAAATTTTTTACTTTTGAAAGCGTTGTTTTTCTCTTGACCAAAGCCAACAGAAACAAAACAAAACAATAAAAGACAAATAATTTGTTTATACATACGGTAAAAGTACTGATATTTGTATAAACGTGAAAATTTCGATTTTTGTATACCATTCAATTTGCTTAATTTTGACAATAAATAACAACTTACATCACAATGAAAAAATCTCTTTCTATTTTATTTTTATTTCTTTCATTAAGCACATTTGCTCAAGAAATCCGTTTTGCAAGAATTGACAGTTTATTAAACTATTTGTATGAAAATGATAAATTTATGGGTTCGCTTTGTATTCGACAAGGCGATGAAGTTGTTTTTAAACAAGCCTATGGTTTTTCTGAAGCGACTAAAGGACTGCGTGCCAATGGAGCAACGAAATATAAAATTGGATCTATATCTAAAACGTTTACTGCTACTATGATAATGCAATTAGTGGAAGAAAAAAAGATTGTGTTAACGACTAAATTAAATCGATTTTTTCCAAAAATTGACCAATCTGATAAAATTACCGTAGAACATTTACTGTACCAACGCACTGGTATAAAAGACTATGCAAATGCTGATGCTACATTAACAGATGTTTTGGGCAAACCAAATACGAAAGAGTTAATTCTAAAGAAAATAGAAAATTATTCTTCTATGTTTGAACCCGATTCTCAACACGAATACAGTAATTCTAATTACTTTATTTTAGGATTAATTATCGAAAAAGTAACTAAAAAGTCCTTTGCAGAAAATTTAAAAACAAGAATTTCAGACAAATTAGAGTTAAAAAACACCTATTACACTAACGAAAAAACAGACGTAACTAAAAGAGAAAGTTATTCCTACACATTTAATGGCGAATATTGGGATAAAATTGACGAATGGAATAACGATATTGCTTTTTCTTCAGGTGGAATTATTTCAACTCCTGAAGATTTAACTAAATTTATTCATTCCCTTTTTAAGGGGAATTTAGTTACTCCAGCTTCATTAGAACTAATGAAAACATTAAAGGATACATACGGAATGGCATTAATTCGTTTTCCTTTTGGAGAAAGAAAGTTTTATGGTCATAACGGTAAAATAGAAGGTTTTGAATCGTCAATGGGCTATTATGAAAAAGACGATTTGTCAATTTCTTTAATTGTAAACGGTGAAAATTATAGTCAAAACGACATTATGATTGGGATTTTAAGTATTTATTATAAGTTGCCTTATCCATTTCCAAATTTTAAAAAATTAGATACAGAATTGATTAAAAAGTACTCTGGAACTTTTGCCTCAAAAGATATTCCTTTAAAAATTACAGTTTTTGAAAAAGAAGGCAATTTATTAGCTCAAGCTACAGGACAACCGAGTTTTCCATTAACTTTCTCAAAAGATGATGTTTTTGTTTTTGCTCCAGCCGGAATTGAAATGGAATTTACTTCAAGTACAAGTTTCATCTTAAAACAAGGTGGCAAAAAATTTAATTTCACTAAAGAATAGAAATATTTTATCTTAGCCAATTAATTGATCAAAATGAAATATTACATAATAGCGGGCGAAGCATCTGGCGATTTACACGGTTCCAACTTAATGAAAGCCATTTTAGCAAAAGATCCAACTGCAGAAATTCGTTTTTGGGGTGGCGATTTAATGCAAAATGTGGGTGGCACTTTAGTAAAACACTACCGCGAACTAGCATTTATGGGTTTTGCCGAAGTGATTATGAACTTACGAACCATTTTAGGTAATATTTCTGTTTGTAAAAAAGATATTTTATCCTTTCAGCCCGACACAATAATTTATATTGATTACCCGGGATTTAATATGCGAATTGCGAAATGGGCTAAGAAATTAGGCATTCAAAATCAGTATTATATTTCCCCTCAAATTTGGGCTTGGAAAGAAAATCGCATCAAAGACATCAAGCGTGATGTTGATAAAATGTACGTGATTTTGCCTTTTGAAAAAGACTTTTACGAGAAAAAACATAATTTTCCAGTTGAATTTGTAGGTCATCCTTTAATTGATGCCATTTTCGATAGAAAGCAAATCAATTTTGAACAATTTACAAAAGAAAATAATTTAACAAATCAACCTATAATTGCTTTGTTACCAGGAAGTAGAAAGCAAGAAATTGAAAAAATGCTTTCCATTATGATTTCGGTTGTAGCTAAATTTCCAGAATATCAATTTGTAATTGCTGGTGCACCAAGTCAAGAATATCAATTTTACAAAACATTTTTGACTACAGAAAACGTAAAATTTGTAAGTAATAAAACGTACGATTTATTAAGCGTTTCTCACGCTGCTTTAGTAACCTCGGGAACAGCCACTTTAGAAACAGCATTGTTTAAAGTGCCACAAATTGTGTGTTACAAAGCCAATAAAATTTCTTATGAAATTGCAAAACGAATTATTACACTAAAGTTTATTTCATTAGTTAATTTAATAATGGACAAAGAAGTGGTAAAAGAATTAATTCAAAATGAGTTAAATACCACTAATTTAGAAATCGAATTACACAAAATTTTATCAGGAAAATCCAGAGAAATTATTCAAAATGAATACGAAATTTTAGAACAAAAATTAGGAGGAAAAGGCGCAAGTGAAAAAACCGCGAATGGTATAATTTCTTCTATTAAAAATTAATTTGTAAATTTATACTTCATAAAACCCCAAATCATGAAAAAATCAATTTATATTTTCCTACTAACTATTTTTTTATATAGTTGTAAATCCTTGCAAAAGCCTACAATTGTTACTTCCAAACAAGTGGCTCAAAAAACAGGAAGTTATACTTTTACAGAAAAAACAGGATTAGAAAAACCGTCTAAACCAACAAAAAAAGAAATAAAAGCGATTGAAAAAGCGAAACAAAAAGCGGCACAAGATAGTATAGAACAATCCAAAATTAAAGTAGTTGTGGAAGAAGAAACGCCACAAGATTTTACACCAACATTTGAGGTTTCAGATTATATAAAGCAACAAATTCTTAATGTTGCTGCAGAAAGTTTGGGCTCGCCATATAGAGGAGGAGGTTCAACTCCAGCTGGTTTTGATTGTTCTGGTTTTGTTACCTACACGCTTAACCAATTTGATATTACATTGCCAAGAAATTCGGCAGAAATGGCTCAAATTGGAAAACGTATATTAAAAAAAGACGCTAAACCTGGCGATTTAATTTTTTTTAAAACCAATGGCAGCTACATTAGTCACGTTGGAATAGTAACAGAAAATACAGACGGTGTAATTAAATTTATTCATTCCTCAACAAGTAGTGGAGTAGTGTATTCTTCTACTTCAGAAAGCTATTATGCAAGAACTTTTGTTGGAGTAAATAGAATTTTGGAATAATTACAGCAAACTATTTCTACATTTTTTACTGAAAAATAATCCCAAATTGTTTTTCTATAGTAAACAAACCTACTAACTAATGAAATTTATTAAATTTCCAATTGTCCCTATACTTGGTGGCTTTAGTATTGGAATTGTAATTCAATATTACTTTTCCATTCCGTTATTTTATATTTTAATTGGACTGATTTTAAATGTAATTTGTTTTTCTATTGGATATTTTCTGAATACTAAAAAGAAATTAAATTCTTTGTTTTTTGAAAGTTTTGTAGTGCTTTTGTGTTTAAATTTAGGTGTTCTTTCAAATTATTTCAATGTTCAAATACATTCGAAAACCCATATTTCTAATTTTATTTCAGAAAAAAATATTGTTCAAGGTGTAGTTTCTGAAAAGTTAAAATCAACAACGTATTATGATAAATTTATTTTAAAGGCAAAACACATTAACGGGCAAAATTGTATCGGTAAAATACTGCTTTATGTCCCAAAAAAACAGAAAATAGAAATAGAGGTTGGAAACAAAATAAAGGTTTTTGAAACACCAAAATTACTTCAAAACGCGTTAAATCCAAATCAGTTTAATTATTCTAAATATTTAAATAATCAGAATGTTTTTTATGAAATTAAAATCAAAGAGACAAATACAATTAAAGTTTCAACAGACACAAATTTTTATTATTATATCAATTTAATTAAGTCTAAATTATTAAAAAGTTATGATGTAAAAAGCTTTAAAAAAGACAATTACAATCTATTAATGGCATTACTTTTTGGTGAAAAAACTGAGTTGTCTAAAGAAATTAGCACCAAATATACACAAGCTGGAATTATTCATATTTTAGCCATTTCAGGACTACATATTGCATTAATTTACGGAATTGTACTTTGGCTTACTAAACCATTGCTACGTTTCAAAAAAGGGAAATTGTATATCTTTCTTATTTCGATATGTATCTTGTGGTTTTATGCTATTTTAGCTGGATTTTCTGCTTCAATTGTACGCGCAGCGGTTATGTTTTCAGTAGTAGCTTTCGCCAAAATGATAAACCGCCAATCTAATATTTATAATTCGTTAGCCGTTTCCGCTTTACTGTTGTTAGTATTTAATCCGAATTATCTTTTTGATGTTGGATTTCAATTGAGTTTTGCCGCCGTTTCAAGTATTGTAATTTTTCAGCCTTTAGTTAGAAAATACAGTTATTCTAAAAATTTAATTATTTTAAAAACCAAAGAATTACTGCTTATTTCGTTAGTTGCTCAAATTGGTGTTTTACCTCTAATATTGTATTATTTTGGACAATTTCCTTTATTGTTTTTATTGGCTAATTTAATTGCGATTCCGCTTTCAAGCCTTATTTTAATTTTAGGATTGGCATTAATTCCTTTCAATTTTTTGTTTCCGAAGTTGGCGGTTTATTTGATTATTTTAATCAATTTTTTAATTGAACTAATGAACGCTTTTACAGCTTGGATTGTAAAATTCGATGTTTTTATTATTAAAAATATTGCTTTTCATGAAGTGTTAGTTTTGTTGTTATATTTAATTATTGCAACAGTTCTTTATTTCGTTTATTTTTCAAAAATTAAAAATTTAAAACCAATTTTATTTTCCGTTTTGATTTTTCAGTTGGGCTATTTTTTTCTTAATTCTTCTGAAAAAAATAATAATGAATTTGGCGTTTTTAATAGTATGAAAAATTCGCTGTTTGTTGAAACAAAAAATAACGAATCTGTATTTTATACCGACGATTTGGCTAATTCTAAATCTTCAATAGAAGCGTATACAAGAGGGAAATTTGTTAAAAAGTATCGAATTGAACCTATTAAAAATGTATATAGTTTTAACAAAAAAATTCTTTGTATTGATAGTTTAGGTGTGTATACTACCAAACAAAAACCAGAAATTGTAATACTAATACAATCGCCAAAAATTAATTTGAATCGTTTAATTTCAACCATTAAACCCGAACAAATAATAGCTGATGGTTCTAATTATAAAAGTTACATTCAACTCTGGAAGACCACTTGTGAGCAAGAAAAAATCCCTTTTCACGCCACAGCTGAAAAGGGATTTTATAGATTGAAATGAATTCTTACTTTTTGATAATTTTATTTGCACCTTCAAGCCAAACTTGTGGACCACCAGCAACATATCCTGTACTTCCAAGTGCGTTTAAATTTACTTTTGATTCTGCCGTTTTAGTAGCACTTACAAACCAAACCGTCGGATAGCCTCTAACTTGTAATTGCTGTTGTAATTGTGCATTTTGTGCTTTAATAGCTTCCGATTGTTCATTTTTTCTTGGGAAGTCTAATTCTACCAAAATGACATTATCAGTTGCCCATTTTACAAATTCTGGGGTTTTAAAAACTTCTTTTTGTAAACGTATACACCAGCCACACCAATCTGATCCTGTAAAAAACAAAAACATTGGTTTGTTTTCTTTAATAGATAAATCGGTAGCAATAGATACATCTGTGTACCACTTTAATTCCTGACTTTGAGCAATAAATCCACTAATTATAAAAGTGAATACTAAAATTATTTTTTTCATGTTTTCAATAAAATTATTTTACAAATATATACAAATTGTATGCCTAAAATAGCAAGTTACTTTACATCTTGCATTAATTTTTTCACAAATGGTGAAATTAAAATCAAAACCAAACCAGCAATTAACGCATAAATGGTTAGTTGATAATAACCATCTGCATAGGTATTAAGTTTTTCTAAATTAGTAGCATTTTTTGAAGCCTTTGCAATATTAGCACCTAAAATTCCTGCAAAATATTGTCCATAAGCACTCGCTAAAAACCACATTCCCATAATTACAGCCTGTGTTTTTTGTGGAGATAACTTCGTCATAGCACTCATTCCGATAGGTGATAAACATAATTCACCAAAAGTAATTATAAACCATCCGAAGGTAAATAAGTCTAAAGACGTTCTACCTGATGCATCTGCAAAAAACTTAGTATAATAGAAAATCCAGAAACCACCTGCTAAAAATAAAAAGGCTAATCCAAATTTTATAATTGTATTAGGTTCTATTTTTCTTTTAGATAGCCAAAGCCATACCAATCCTACTAAAGCCGCAAAAGCAATTACAAAGAAGGAATTTGCGGAATTATTCACCCCATTTGGACTTAATTCTACACCAGCTACAGTATTATTTAAATTGTTTGCAGCAAATAAACTTAAGGAGCCACCACTTTGTTCGAAAAAAGCCCAGAAGACAATTGAAAAAAGGATAAATACTAAAGCGGCAAATAATTTTTTATTTTCCACTAAAGAAAAATTTCTCATTTCGTATAGTAAATATAAAATAGAAATAGGTCCAATCGCACACATAAAATAATCAGTATAAACAGTATTTCCAACCATTATAATAACTATTGGAATTACTAAAATCGAACCTAAATAAGTTATGTTTTCCAATAATTTTTTTCTTGATACCTCAAGATGCTCTAAAGGAGAAAGTCCTATACTTGCTAAACTTTTTTGCGTTTTTGTGAACGTCAGTAAACTTATAATCATTACTAAAGCTGCAAAACCAAAACCTACATTCCATCTTAAATGCTCTGGAACAATCGATTGCCATAAGGAACCTTCAGCAACTGCGATACAAATGTAACCTCCAATTAAAGCTCCTAAATTCACACCCATATAAAAAAAAGAAAATCCGGCATCACGTCTTGGATCGTTCTCTTTATATAATTGCCCAACCATTGATGAAATGTTTGGTTTAAAGAATCCTGTACCTACGATTGTAAAACCAATTCCTGTAAAAAATAGACTTTTCGGATCAATGGCTAAGATGACACTTCCAATAATCATTAAAATCCCACCCCAGAAAAGTGATTTTCGTAAACCAAGAATTTTATCGGCAAACAAACCACCTATAAAAGTAAAAGCATATACCCAAGCTTGTGTGGCACCATATTGCAAATTGGCGACTTCTTCATCCATAGACAAATGATTGACCATAAATACTACAAGCATCCCGCGCATTCCATAAAAACAGAAGCGTTCCCACATTTCTGAGAAAAACAAATACCACAATTGTTTTGGGTATTTGCCTTTAAAGTTTTGTATTTCTTCTATGGTTTGCATTAGTTTATTCCTTTTTCTTTCATTACTGCATTTAATTGTTTCAATAAAACAAACATCAATAGAGTTGCAAACATCAATAGCCCAAAATTAATCCAAAAGAAATCTTGTTTGTTATCGTACGTGTCCCATAAACTTGCCAAAACACCACTTAATTTATTTCCGATTGAAGTAGATAAAAACCATCCACCCATCATTAATGATGTTATATTTGTTGGACTTAATTTGGATACAACCGATAATCCCATCGGACTTAGAAATAGTTCTCCAATTGTGATAATTCCGTAATTTGCCACAAGCCACCAAACACTAACTTTTTCAGAACCGTTTCCGCCCATATTAACTGCTGCAATCATTACTAAAACGGATAAAGCAGAAATTAATAATCCAAAAGCAATTTTTGTAGGTGTTGATGGTTCTTTTTTTCTACCACGTAAAAATGTAAAAAATGCGACAACTAATGGGGTTAAAATAATGACCCATCCTGGATTAATCGATTGGCTTAAATTAGTTGCCCATATTGAAACTTTAGCTTCTTCTTTAGGTAGTTTTTCTTTTGCTACATTTCTAAAGTATATTGGGTAATCCACTGTTTTTTGAACTTCCCCATTTAGTTTTTGAATTCGAAAACTGGCATCATATAATTCTGTTGAATCTTTTTTATACTCTATTTCTTTAGATAATTTAAGCGTATTGAAAACAGATTTGGTTGTTCCTGTGATTTCTCTATCTGTATATCTGTCTGCCCAAGTGGTAAGCGCCGAACCATTTAGTTTAAAAACCGCCCAAAATAAAATTACTACAGCAAATATGGTTAATAAAGCTCCAATTGGCCTTTTGTCTTCTGCTTTTGCTTTAAAATATAGGCTCCCATAGAAAAAGATAACAGGAATACAAGCAAATATAAAGGCGTCTGTACTATCCGAACCAAAAATGGAACTATTTAAGTTAGTGTCAGAAGCTACGCCTTTTAATAACCAACCAATTACTCCAAATACAGCAGAGGGTAATAAAATAAATAAAACAATTTTATAAAATGGCATATCGCCTTCTTGTGTTCCTTTTTTATCGGTTTTGTTTCCATAATGTTTTGTTCCTAATAGGAAAACAATAACACCAATGAACATTCCAACTCCAGCTGCCATAAACGCATATTGCCAGCCTAATAGAATTTGTAATGCAGCTCCAAAAAAGTTACAAATGAAAGCACCAACATTAATTCCCATATAGAAAATATTATACCCTTCATCTTTTTTGTCTTTGTACTGATCTTCAGAATAGAAATTTCCTAAAAGCGTGGAAATATTTGGTTTAAAAAATCCATTTCCAATAATTACAAGCGTCATGGCTACATAAAGCATAGTAATATTGTGTATTCCCATTAATAAATAACCTACACCCATCATCAAACCTCCAATGACTATTGATTTTTTATATCCCCAATATCTATCAGCTACAAGTCCTCCAATAAACGGAGTTAAAAATACCAATGCGATAAATGTTCCATACAAATCGGAGGCTTCTTTTTCAGTTAAGGCAAATCCTGATTCTACATCTTTAAGATAAAGTGTAAAAATTCCAATCATTAAATAATAGCCAAAACGTTCCCACATTTCAGATAAGAATAAATAAGGCAATGCCTTTGGGTGTGATTTCCACATACTATTTTGTTTTAATAATTAAAAAAAGCCTGCAACAATGTTACAGGCTTGAAAGATATAAAAAATATTTTATAATATAATTAGTTAATGCCGTGCATCATTTTTTTCAATTTTGGAGAAATTAATGCTAATATTAAACCAGCAACTCCACAAAGAACAACAAATACCATAAAAAACTCATATAAATTATGAATTTCAAACCCAGCAAAAATAGGGTTTTCAATTCCAATCTGTTCCTTAGTCAACAAGGCTGCTTGTTCAGCAGATAATGTTATTTTCTTATCTAAAACGTCTTGTAAATTAACACCTAATTTTGATGCTTTTTCAAATTTATCACCAGTTGCTGGCATTATTGCTCCTAAGGTACCTGCAAGCGCATAACCCGCAGCATTAGCAATAAAAAATACGCCATATAACAAAGAAGCAAAACGTTTTGGTGCTAACTTTCCAACTAATGAAAGACCAATTGGAGATAAACATAACTCTCCCGCTGTTTGAATTAAATATAAAAGAATTAACCAATGAATAGCTAATAAACCACTATTTCCTAAATCTTTAACATTATGTGCAATGATAAAATAACTAATAGCAATTAAAAATAATCCAAATGCTTGTTTTAATGGCGATACTGGTTCTTTTCCTTTTGCTCTAAGTTTATCCCATAACATACTAAAAGGTACAGCCATTATTACAACGAATAAACCATTAAAAATTTGCACCATTGATGCTGGCATATCCCATCCGAAGAAATTTCTATCTGTCTGGTTAGAAGCAATAAAAGTTAGAGAAGAACCTGCTTGTTCAAAAGCTGCCCAAAAGAAAATGATAAAAAACGAAACAATATAAATTACCCAAATTCTTTGTCTTTCAACTTTATTTTCTGCGGAAGTCATAATTAAATAAGCCAATGCAACCCCAGCAGAATAAATAAATGGATATATAAGTCCTTTTACTAATTTACCCATCTCAAAATTTGTAATACCAAATTCGCCAACTAAAAGATATCTGAAAATAAAAAATAAACCAATAAATAAAGCCACTGCAATACCCATTGAATTTCCTTTAAAATTTGCAGTTTGCGTTTCACCTTCTTCAAAATCCTCAGCTGTATTGTACTTTGGTAAACCACCAATTGGTCTTCCTTCAGGTGTTACAACATATTTGTTTTTTAACACAAAAAATACAAATGTACCAATAAACATGGCTATTGATGCTGCTAAAAACCCCCATTTAAATGCAAATGGATCTTGTACGCCATCTACTTTTACATCACCAACAATAGGACAAATAAATTGACCTAAAAAAGCTCCTAAATTAATTCCCATATAGAAAATTGTAAAGGCTGTATCTAACTTACTTTTTTCTTGTTTTGGATACAAACTTCCCACCATTGAAGAAATATTTGGTTTGAAAAATCCATTACCAAAAATAATAACAAAAAGTCCCAACCACATCATGGTTTTTGCAAACTCTAAATTTCCATCAAATATTGAAGCACTAAAAAATAAAAATAATTGGCCCAGTCCCATAAGTAAACCTCCAATTAAAATACAATTTCTATTACCTAAAAATCTATCTGCTACAAATCCTCCTAACATTGGAGTTAAGTAACATAATGCTAAAAAACCACCATAAAATATAGATGAATCTGCTTCTAAATATTTTAAAGAATTTACCATAAATAGTGCTAACAACGCTCGCATTCCATAGAAATTGAATCGTTCCCACATTTCGGTTCCAAATAATACCCAAAGCCCCTTTGGATGTCCTTGTTTAACTGTTTCGCTCATAATTAATTTATTTAGTAATATTGGTTAGTTTATAGTTTTTCTAAAATAAAGTTGGTCATTTTGGTGTACAATTGTAAACGGGTTTTTCCACCATAAATCCCGTGATTTTTATCTGGGTAAATGGCCCAGTCAAATTGTTTGTTGGCTTGTACTAAAGCTTCTACCATTTTCATGGTGTTTTGAACATGCACATTGTCATCAGCCGTACCATGAATTAATAAAAAGTTTCCTTTCAATTTATTTACATGTGAAATTGGCGAATTGTTATCATAACCACTTGCGTTTTCTTGTGGGGTTTGCATGTATCTTTCGGTGTAAATGCTGTCGTAATATCTCCAAGACGTTACAGGTGCAACTGCAATAGCAGATTTGAAAACATCTGCGCCTTGAAAAACACAATTAGCCGCCATAAAACCACCAAACGACCATCCGAAAATTCCAATTCTCGATTTGTCAACAAAAGTGTATTTTCCAAAAACTTTGGCAGCATCAATTTGGTCTTCTACTTCATATTTTCCTAATTCTTTTTGTGTACATTTTTTAAATTCTGCCCCTTTAAAACCAGTTCCTCTTCCGTCAACACAAGCTACAATGTAGCCTTTTTGTGCCAACATCATAAACCAATAATCGTCTGTTCCGTTCCAAGCATTATCTACCTGTTGCGAACCTGGTCCCGAATATTGAAACATAAAAACAGGATATTTTTTATTCGGATCAAAATCTTTTGGTTTAATCATCCAAGTGTTTAAAACATGTCCTTTTTCTGTAGTGATGGTTGAAAACACTTTAGGTACCACGTTGTATTTTGCTAATTTTTCTTCAACCGCTTCGTTAGATTGAATTTTCTTAATCACTTGAGTGGTTTTTGAATCGTTTAAAGAATAGTAAGGCGCTGAAGTAGCACTTGAATAGGTATTGATGAAATATTGAAAATTTGGACTAAAAGTGGCGTTGTTTGTTCCTGTTTTTAAGGACAGTCTTTTTTTAGCTTTTCCGTCAATTGAAATGGAATATACATCTCTATTTATGGAACCGTTTTCTACAGATTGATAATAAATTGTTTTGTTTTTTTCATCAAATCCATAATAAGCGGTTACATCCCAATTTCCTTTTGTAACTTGGTTTTTCAACTTTCCGGTTTTGTCATAATAATAAATATGATTGAAACCGTCTTTTTCTGAAGTCCAAATAAAACTATTATCTTTCAAAAAGGTTAAGTTGTCCGTAACATCGACGTAAGCTTTGTCTTTTTCGTTTAAAATTACTTTTTTAGTTCCCGAATTTCCATCAACAAATATAACATCTAAATTATCTTGGTGGCGATTGATTACTTGCGCACTTAAAACATTTGAATCATTTGTCCATTTTAATCTTGCAATATAAAAATCAGAATAAGTACTTAAATCAATTTTTTGCGTTTTTTCTGCAGTTACGTCATAAATATGTAACGAAACGGTTGCGTTTTTTTCTCCTGCTTTTGGGTATTTAAAAACAGCTTGTGTGGGATACAAACCTTGGTTGTACATATCCATTGAAAATTCTGGAACATCCGTTTCATCAAAACGAATAAAGGCTATTTTAGTTCCGTCAGCATTCCAATCGAAAGCCCTTACAAAAGCAAACTCTTCTTCGTAAACCCAATCAGTAATTCCGTTAATGATACTGTTTTTCTTACCATCTGTTGTAATTTGAAATTCTTTATTTAAAAGTAAATCAAAAACATACAAATTGTTTTCGAAAACATAAGCAACTTTAGTTCCATCTGATGAAAAAGTTGGTTCTTGAATTGCTTTATCGGTAAATTTTGATAATTTTTTAGATGCAATATCATAAACAAAATAATTTGCTGTAAATGAACGTCTAAATACCGATTCGGTATTTGTTGCTATTAATATTTTTTTCTCTGCCTGATCAAATGTGTAACTATCAATAGAAGTTAATGCCGCAAAATCTTTCGTATCAATAAGGGTTGCAACTTTATTTAAAGTAGCATAATCAAACAAATCAATTTGAGTAGTTTTAGAATTTCTATCAAAATTCAAAACAGTATATTGATTGGTGTTTTTCATGGCATTCAATTCGTCCATGCCTTTTGTTCTAAACGCGCCGCCCCAAATTTCTTCTAAAGTTAATTTTTGTTGCCCAACAACTGATATTGAAGTGGTTAGTAACAATAATAGAATACTTATAAAATTTCTCATATTTTTTGATTGTAAAAACCTCCAATTTTAGTGAAAATTTACGACATATTCCTAATAAATATTGAATTTTTTACTTTCTAAGTTTTATTTTTTTAAAAATTACTTTTATTATCTTTGTCAATCAATCCGAAATTAATGGCACTAAATACTACTAGTTTTTCAAAACTAACTAAAGAAGAAAAGATAAATTGGATCGCTGAAAAGCATTTCTCTAATCCAAAAGAAGCTATTGCCGTATTACAATGCTATCAAAATTCTGATGCGTCACTTCAAAAACTACACGACGAATTTATTGAAAACACCTTAACAAATTTTTATTTGCCGTTAGGTGTCGCTCCAAATTTTAAAATTAATGGTAAAAACTATACCATTCCTATGGCTATTGAAGAAAGCTCTGTTGTAGCAGCCGCAAGTAAAGCCGCAAAATTTTGGGGATCTCGAGGTGGATTTAAAACCACAATTTTAGGCACAGAAAAAATTGGTCAAGTTCATTTTTTGTATGAAGGTGACAAACAAAAGCTTATTGAATATTTCAATTTTGTAAAGCCTTTTTTACTTTCTGAATCGGAAGGAATTACCAAAAATATGCAAAAGCGTGGTGGCGGAATTTCAGATATTCAACTAATAGATAAAACGGCAGCGTTAGAAAATTATTACCAATTGCATGCTACTTTTCAGACTAAAGATAGTATGGGTGCTAATTTTATTAATTCTTGTTTAGAACAATTTGCGAAAATATTAAAAAACAAATCAGAAGAATTTGGAATCCAATCGATTCAAATTGTAATGAGTATTTTGAGCAATTTTGTACCAAATTGTGTTGTTCGTGCTGAAGTTTCTTGCCCTATTTCGGAACTTAATGAAGATGCCAACATCACGTCAAGTGAATTTGCAGAAAAGTTTTTAACCGCTGTAAAAATCGCAGAAGTAGAGCCATACAGAGCTGTAACGCATAATAAAGGCATTATGAACGGAATTGATGCGGTGGTTTTAGCAACAGGTAACGATTTTCGTGCTGTAGAAGCTGGTGTTCACGCATATGCAAGTAAAAATGGAAGCTACACAAGTTTGTCTCACGCTAAAATAGAAAACGGAATATTTACTTTTTGTTTGGAAGTGCCTTTAGCATTAGGAACTGTTGGCGGTTTAACTAATTTACATCCATTAGTCAAATTTTCTTTAGAAATGTTAGGTAATCCCTCTGCAACGGAATTAATGCAGATTGTAGCTGTTGCTGGATTGGCTCAAAATTTTGCCGCATTACGCTCATTAACCACTTCAGGAATTCAACAAGGACATATGAAAATGCATTTGAATAATATCTTAAATCAGCACCAAGCTACAAAAGAAGAGAAACAACTAGTTATAGCACATATTGAAAATCAAACGGTTTCACATAATTTAGTGGTGGATTTTTTAGAGAGTTTAAGAATTAAGTAAAACCCTCGCGAGACCTAAGGTTAAAAATATGAATGAAACTTATTATTCTAACGGAAAACTTCTAATTACTGGAGAATATTTGGTCTTAAATGGTGCCAAAGCTTTAGCCTTGCCAACGAAATTTGGTCAATATTTACGCGTTGCTTCGTGTGCAGAAAAAAAAATATTTTGGACCAGTTTGGATGCTGACAAGAGTGTTTGGTTTGAAACTGAATTCACTTTTGAGGAAATTCTTACAGCTAAAAATTTTCAAGAAGAACATCTCATAAAACATACTTTAGTTGAAATTTTACATCAAGCCCATCTTCAAAATCCAAATTTTTTAACGTCGGAAACGGGATATGTCATTGAAACAGAAGTCACATTTCCAAGAAATTGGGGCTTAGGTACATCTTCTACTTTAATAAATAATATTGCACAATGGTTACAAATTGATGCGTTTGAATTACTGAGGAAAAGTTTTGGTGGTAGCGGTTATGATATAGCTTGCGCCAGTAATAATTTTCCAATTACGTATCAATTAGATGAAAACGAGAAACCCATTGTTGAGGTTGTTGATTTTTATCCGAAATATAAGGAAAATATTTATTTTGTATATTTAAATAAAAAACAAAATAGCCGTCACGCGATTCAAAATTATATGAATAAGCAACAGTTTTTAACCAAAAAAACAGCAACTATTTCTGAGATTACGAATAGAATGCTTCTTTCGCCAAATTTAGAAACAACCATAGATTTACTATCGCATCACGAAATTATATTAAGCGATATTTTAGAATTAGAAACCGTAAAAGAGCGTTTATTTTCCGATTTTAAAGGCACCATAAAAAGTTTAGGCGCTTGGGGCGGCGACTTCGTTATGGTACTCTCAAAAGAAAACCCAATTCATTATTTTCAATTTAAAGGATACGAAACTATTTTAACGTATGATGAAATGATTTTAGTTTAATTTATTTAATAAAAAATCATTATTTTTACATATGTAATTCATTAATAAGCATTTATATCAAAAAAATAATTTTATGAAAAAGTTACTTTTTATTTTATTTATTTTCGTTTCATTATTTTCATCTTGTACAGAAGAAAATGCACCTGTTACTGAAACTACAAATGAACCTAATAAAGTTTTACTATTAAAAGTAGATTATTTAACAAATACGTTTCAGGGCGGTAAAGAAACTACGTATACCGAAAATTCAAATTCATTTACTATTTCACATCAATCTATTCCAGCCGTTGATTTTGGAAATATTAAGTTGAAATATGATGAAATTAATCAAATTCTTTTTGATGGTGATATTATTTGGATGGGTTTAGGACAAATTCATCATCCACAAAATATGCTTACGGCCAATCAATTTGAGGCAGTATTAACAGCTGACATTGTTTTTCCATCAACAAGCTTCAATCATATTTTACCACAATCTAATTTATCTAATAACTACAATCAGGTTTGGATGGCTGTGCAAAACTTGGTAAAAGTGAGACAGTATTTAATCTCAAATCCTACAGGAGTAGTACATTTATATTTATATACACCAAGTGTTGGAGTAGGAAATCCTGCTGATTGGAAATGGATTATTTTAATGAAAAATTAGTTTGATTATAATTCAAATTTCCTAAATCTATAACCTAAAATTGTTTCTAATTTTTCACTGGAAACAATTTTCCCAAAATTAGTTTCATTTTCATTAAATAATGGAGCAGTCAAATGGAACTGTTTAGCTTTTTCGGTGTAATAGTTTTTCCTTGTCGGATGGTTGGGTGCGACGGCATTGAAAGTTTCATTCCAACAGTTTTGTTTTAGTATTTCGCAAATAATTTCAATACAATCTTGTTGATGAATTAAGTTTATTGGTGCATCTGGATTGGCAACATTGGTTTTTCCAGTTAACATTTTTACTATGTTTCTTTCTTCTCCAATTAAACCACCAAAACGAATTATTGTGGTTTGAAAATTAGAATTATTTCGTAACAAATTTTCAACTTCCACCAATTGTTTTCCGCTTTCTGAATCCGGGTGCAAAATACTTTCTTCTGTAACGGTTGAAATAGGAGAAGTGTCAGCATATACTGATGTAGAACTAATAAAAATGACTTTTTTTACAGTTGAATTTTCAATAAAAGGAATCAAATGTTCAATTTTAGCTACAAACGTTTTTTCAGAAGTAGCTTCTGTAATTTTTCTCAGCCCTGGAGGAATATCAATAATTAAAATGTCAGAATTGTACAAAAAATCAGAAATACATTCGCTAATTTTAGTTTCAGAAAGCTCCAATAAATAAGGTGCTATTTTATTTGATTTCAAAACAGCTAATTTATTTTCAGTAGTGGTAGAGCCTTTTACTTCAAAACCAATTTCAATTAATTTTTTAGCTAAAGGGAAACCTAACCAGCCGCAACCTAATATAGATACTTTCATTTTATTTTTTTACTAATACATAACTTTCATTTTCCACTGCCAAATAACCTTGGTCGTACACAAAATAATAAACATTTCCAGTTTTTGTGGTGTAAATTGAAGTAATTAATTCAAAATCAAAACCTTTACTAATTAATTTATTTTTGGTTGTTTTGGTTTTTTCTTCTGGGTTTAATTCGGTTAAAATTCGATAATTTTTGCGCAAATTGTTGTTTATATTTCGCATTAAATTGGTTTGATCTTTATTCATTTTATTGTTGTAGGCGTTTCGGCAACCATCGCTGCAAAACTTTTTATCTTCTCTTCCTACAATTTTATCTTGACATTCTAAACACGTTTTATTCATAATATTTTTATTTGAGGTCCAATAAAAGTAGTAAAAAAATAGAAATATTGAATGCTTTTAGATTTTTTATTTTCCATTCACAAACGACAACAAACAATTACAATCGATTTTAAATGAATAATAACCGAATAAACTTTTTTTCTTACCACAACTTTGCACTGTCGAAATGAAACAACGAGTTCAGTCGATAAACAAATTTTAATTTATATTAACATTAAATATTTACACGCCATGAAAAACAGAGTACAATTAATCGGACACGTAGGACAAGAACCAGAAATCAAAAACTTAGAATCAGGAAAAGTTGCCAATTTTACCATCGCAACGAATGAAAATTACACCAACGCTAAAGGTGAAAAAGTGGAACAAACCGAATGGCATCGAATTTCTGCCTGGGGGAAAACAGCTGAAATTGCTGAAAAATTAATCACTAAAGGGTGTCACGTAGCTATAGAAGGCAAATTAACACATAGAAGCTACGATGACAAAGACGGCAACAAACGATTTATTACAGAAGTTGTCGCGAACGAGTTGGTTTTATTAAGCAAATAACAATTACATTTCAACGCTAAGATTTTTTATATTTATTAAATCTGCGTTTCAAAAAATTAAATAACAAAAAATTAAATTTTACACGCCATAAAACAAGCGTTTTTCCTAAGCTAAAACTTAACGAAACGCGAAATAAATAAACAATTAAACATATAAGCCTTATGAAAAATTCAGTACAATTAATCGGAAATGTGGGTCAAGAACCAGAAATCAAAAACCTTGAAGGAGGAAGAAAATTAGCAAACATCAACATCGCTACAAATGAAGTATATTATCGAGAAAATGGTGATAAAGTAGAACAAATGCAATGGCACCGTGTGACGGCTTGGGGAAAAACAGCAGAAATTATTGAAAAATATGTAACCAAAGGAAAAGAAATTGCCATTGAAGGCAAACTAACCCACAGAAGTTACGACGACAAAGACGGAAACAAACGCTACATCACAGAAGTAATTGCAAATGAAATTTTGTTAATCGGTAAATAAGTTTGTTATGCAAGTTAGTGTATTTTCTATCCGAATAGATCCTGCATTTTTAGAGCAAGATCAACAAACATTAAATACTTTTTTAGAAACAGTTATATTTAAAAAATCCAGCACCCAATTTTTGGAAAGCGACCCGGCGCATTGGTCTGTTATTGTTCATCATGAAACTGAGCAACAGGAGAAACCTATACGATTAGAACGAAAGTCGTACGAAGATTTACTTCCGAAGGACAAACAAGTTTACGGGTACTTAAATCAATGGAGAACTGAAAAATCAGAAAAACTAAATCAGAAAAAATTTATGATTTGTCATAATTCTGAATTAATTGATTTAGCATTATATAAGCCGAGTAATTTAGACGAATTACAACAGATTAAAGGTTTTGGAAAACAAAAAGCAGACAAATTTGGCGAAGATATTTTAGCGATTTTGAATGCCGTTTAAATTTTGAAAGATAAGAAGAGTGCTTAATGGTGCTCTTCTTATTCATTCATTAACTGTTCGAATTCTTCAAAAAACAAACCTAAATGATATCCGTCTATTAATCCGTGATGCACATAAACTGCCATTGGAATTTTTTTCACTCCGTTTTCATCTGTCATTTTTCCAAATGAAAATTTTGGACAACTATCAGGTATTGAAAAATCTCTTGAATGTGAAATTGAAGTGAAATTCACCCAAGGTAAAGCCGAAAAATGAATAATGTTTTCATTATATTCTCTTGTGAAAAGTCCAGTTGTGTTTTGCACTCTACTTGACTCTTTAATAAAATTAGATTCAAAATTACTTAGTTTTTCATCGTATTCTATTTCTGAAAAACCAAATGTTTTATCGTCACGTAAAATAGTAGCAGACGCGTTAATTTTATCAAAAAGATAGACATTATCATTTTCTATTCGGTACCTAAAATTTTCAATTTTATTTACGGCAACTATAGTTTTGTGTAAATAATATACAAAAAAACTTACGCCTAATTCTTTAGCTTTATGATAGGCTTTTGTACAATCAAATTGGATAGTAGTTCCAAAAAAAGGTTCTTCAAATTTGCTAAAAAATTCAAAGTGCTCTTTTCGGTTCCAAGTAGTGATGTCAATTTTTTGCTTCATTACACTAATGTTAAAATTTCAGTTATTTGGGTAACCGATTTAAAGTTGTTATGCTGAATTTCAAAATCTATTTTTTCATATTCCCATGTTGTGTGATACGGAATATGAATGGCGTGTCCGCCCAAATTTAATACGGGTAAAACATCGGATTTTAACGAATTGCCAATCATTAAAAAATCATCTGCTTGGCAATCTAAACGGGCTAACATTTTTTCGTAATCCAATTCGGTTTTGTCGCTCATCACTTCAATATGATGAAAAAAAGCACCAATTCCTGAATCGTGTAATTTTCTATGTTGGTCTTTTAAATCGCCTTTTGTGGCTACGACCAATTTGTATTTTCCTTGCAATTGTTCTAAAACTTCGGTGATGTTAGGAAGTAATTCCACTGGTTTTTGCAATAAATCTTTTCCAATGGCTAAAATTTGCTCTATTCCTTTACCCGAAATTTGATGATTAGTCAATTCCAAAGCCGTTTCAATCATCGATAATGTAAATGCTTTAATTCCAAAACCATATAACGGCAAATTATTGACTTGATGATTTAAAATTAACCCTAAAATTTCTTGATGCGACGCATAATCTTGAAACAAGACACAAAAGCGTTGTTGTACCTCATCGAAATAGGGTTCGTTGTGCCAAAGGGTGTCGTCTGCATCAAATGCGATTGTTTTTAAATTCATACTAAGATATCATCGCACCATTAATCACGCCTTCTGTATCTGGATTTACGAAAACCAATTTACCTTCGGCAGTATTGGTTAATAATAACATACCTTCGCTTTCCACACCACGTAATGCTCTTGGTGCTAGGTTTACTAAAACCGTTACGCGTTTTCCAATGACTTCTTCTGGTGTAAAATGCTCTGCAATTCCAGAAACGATGGTTCTCACATCAATTCCGGTATCTACTTTTAAGACCAATAATTTGTTGGCTTTTGGCATTTTTTCGGCTTCAATAATTGTCCCGATTCGTAAATCTACTTTGGCAAAATCTTCAAAAGTGATGATTTCTTTTTGCGGTTCCATAACTTGTGCTGAGTTTATCGAAGCATTGGCGGTTTTAGTTGCTTCTAATTTATCTAATTGTTTTTGGATTTCGGCATCTTCAATTTGGGCAAACAAAATTTCCGCTTGACCAATTTGATGCCCAGGTTTTGTTAAATTCCAATTTTCAAATTCTAAATTCCAATTATTGACTTTAATCTGTAAAATGTTGCACAATTTAGCAGATGTAAACGGTAAAAACGGTTCTGAAAGTATCGCTAATGCAGAAGCAATTTGCAATGCTATATACATTTGCGTTTGTACTCTTGCCGGATTTTCCTTAATCATTTTCCAAGGTTCTTCGTCGGCTAAATATTTATTTCCTAAACGGGCTACGTTCATTAATTCGCCTAACGCTTCTCTAAATCTATAACGCTCGATTGAACTTGAAATTACTGCTGGATAGGCTTTTAGTTCGGCTAAAGTTTGCTCGTCAACTTCTGAAAATTCGTTTGGTGTAGGAACTATTCCGTCGTAATATTTATTGGTTAACACCACCACACGATTGATGAAATTTCCAAAAATCGCGGCTAATTCATTATTATTTCTGGCTTGAAAATCTTTCCAAGTGAAGTCGTTGTCTTTTGTTTCTGGCGCATTTGCCGTTAACGCATAACGTAACGAATCTTGTTTATCAGGAAAATCTTGTAAATATTCGTGTAACCAAACTGCCCAATTTTTAGAAGTCGATAATTTATTTCCTTCTAAATTTAAGAATTCGTTTGCAGGAACATTATCAGGTAGAATATAACTTCCTTCCGCTTTTAACATCGCCGGAAAAATGATACAATGAAATACGATATTGTCTTTCCCAATGAAATGAACCAATTTTGTATCGGCATCTTTCCAATAAGGTTCCCAATCTTTTCCTTCGCGAGCCGCCCATTCTTTAGTCGCTGAAATGTAACCAATAGGCGCATCAAACCAAACGTATAATTTTTTTCCTTCGGCACCTGGAACAGGCACATCGATTCCCCAATCTAAATCACGTGTTACGGCTCTTGGTTCTAAACCACCATCAACCCACGATTTTACTTGTCCGTAAACATTGGGTTTCCAGTCGTTTTTATGACCTTCTAAAATCCATTCTCTTAAGAACGATTCGTAACGATTTAAAGGTAAAAACCAGTGTTTTGTAGATTTTAAAATCGGCGTTTCACCTGTTATTGTCGACTTCGGATTAATTAAATCAGTTGCGTTTAAAGTCGAACCACATTTTTCACATTGGTCGCCATACGCTTCTGGGTTGTCGCACTTTGGACAAGTTCCAGTTACAAAGCGGTCTGCTAAGAATTGGTCTGCTTTTGCATCGTATAATTGTTCGGTAGTTTCTTCGATGAAATCACCGTTATCGTAAAGTTTTTTGAAAAATTCCGAAGCTGTTTTATGATGAATTTCCGAGGAAGTTCGGGAATAATTATCAAAAGAAATTCCAAAATCTAAAAAAGATTGACGAATAATTCCGTCATATTTATCAATTACTTGTTGAGGTGTGATGCCTTCTTTCTTAGCTTTCATTGAAATTGCTACACCGTGCTCGTCGCTTCCGCAAATGAAAGCCACGTCTTTTCCTTGTAATCGTAAATATCTTGAATATATATCAGAAGGCACATAAACTCCTGCTAAATGCCCAATATGAATGGGTCCATTGGTGTAAGGAAGTGCTGCTGTAATGGTATATCTTTTCGGATTTTCTAACATATCGTAATTAAATTTGATACAAAAATAATTCATTTGATAGGAATAGACGAATTTTTCTGTTCAAATTCCTTATTTTTGAATTCTTATTTATATTTCTATGATTATACCACAATTTTTAAAGGCAGGAGATACTGTCGCTATTGTTTGTACAGCAAGAAAATTTTTTCCCGAAGACGCCAAACCAGCTATTGATTTATTAGAATCTTGGGGATTGAAAGTAAAATTAGGAAACACAATTGGTTTAAATAATTGCCAATTAGGTGGTACAGATACCGAACGTGCAGCAGATTTTCAAGTACAATTGGATGATGAAAACGTAAAAGCCATTTGGTGTGCTCGAGGTGGATATGGTACGGTTAGAATTATTGATTCATTAGATTTTACGAAATTTAAGAAACATCCTAAATGGATTATGGGCTTTTCAGATGTAACCGTTTTGCATAGCCAATTAAATATAGAACGTGTGGCAACCTTACATTCCATTATGCCGTTTACTGTTCCAAATGCACCAGAAGAAGTAAAAGATACTTTACGAAATGCACTTTTTGGAGAAATGATTTCTTATACATTTCCTTCGAAAAGTTATGATGTAAAAGGAACTGCTTCGGGCGAATTGGTAGGCGGAAATATTTCTATTTTGTATAGTTTATTAGGTTCAAAATCAGCAATTGATACAAAAGATAAAATTCTATTTATTGAAGATTTAGACGAATATTTATATCATATTGACCGAATGATGTACAACTTAAAGCGTAATGGTTATTTCGAAAATGTAAATGGAATTATAGTAGGAAGTATGACGGATATGCACGATAACGAAATTCCGTTTGGGCAAAATGAAGTGCAAATTATTACTGAAATAGCTAAAGAAAATCGTATTCCAATAGCTTTTCAATTTCCAGCCGGACATCAATCGGATAATCGAACATTAATTCTTGGTCAACAAGTAGCATTTGAAGTAAATGAAAAAGAAGTAAAACTTCAATTTATTTAAAATTGGCATATCGACACATTGAATATTGACGCATAAAAAAATGGCAGAACACAACGAATTAGGAAAGCTTGGAGAAGAGCTGGCTGTAGATTTTTTAGAAAAAAACGGCTATGAAATTTTAGAAACCAACTGGACGTTTCAAAAGGCAGAAGTAGATATTATTGCTAAGAAAGATGCTATTTTGGCTGTAATTGAAGTGAAAACACGCTCTTCATTAGAATATGGTTTACCGCAAGATTTTGTAAAGCCCAAAAAAATTCAACTTTTAGTAAAAGCCATCAATGAATACGTGATTGCCAATGATTTAGACGTTGAAGTCCGTTTTGATATTATCGCTATTCACGCAACTGGTACATCATTTGACATTGAACATTTAGAGGCAGCTTTTTATTATTTCAACAATTAGTAATAAAATTAACATTTTGATTTATATATTTGTATGTAAATAAACCCCAAATTTTATGAAAACAGTAGCCTCAGTTGTTGAAAAACACCTAAAAACCAAGCCCTTTTTATTGAGTTCTTTATCTGAAGGAATTATCAATTTAACCTCTTTAGCCCGAATTATCATGCCTGAAATTGAATTGTATTTAGGTAAAGATATTAAGCAGGGCGCTGTAGTAATGGCTTTAAAAAGAATTTCAGAAGAACTTGATTTTAAAATTAATCATAAGGTAACTAGGGTGTTACAAAATATTGGAGAAATTACAGTTCGTTCTTCTCTAACAGATTATACCTATGAAATTTCGGATACTTTATTAGAAAATCAAACTAAGTTAATGTTTGAGATAAAAACGAATAAAAATTTATTCTACACCTCATCTCGTGGTGTCAATGAAACAAATATTGTGGTAAGCTCAGAAATTAATGACATGGTAGAATCCTGTTTAAAATCTGAAAAATTAATAAGTAAAAACGAAAATTTATCTTCTATAACGGTAAAATTACCTCATGAAAACGTATCTGTTCCGGGTGTATATTATTATATATTTCAATCGTTAGCTTGGGAAGGTATTGTTATTGATGAAGTAATTTCTACTTCTAATGAATTTACCATCGTAGTAAATGAAAACCAAATTGATTTAGCGTTTAGTGTAATAAAAGATTTAAAAAAAATAGGCTAGTCATTGACTAGCCTATTTTTTATTCTTCTTTTTTAGCGTCCATTACCCAAGTGTCCATAAAGGCCGTGGTGTAATTTCCTGCCACATAATCCGGATGATCCATTAATTGTCTATGGAACGGGATTGTGGTTTTTATTCCTTCAATATGAAATTCGTCTAAAGCGCGTTTCATTTTGTTTATAGCTTCTTGTCTGGTTTGCGCCGTTGTAATTAACTTTGCAATCATCGAGTCATAATTTGGTGGAATCGTATAACCAGCATAAACATGCGTGTCTAAACGAACTCCGTGTCCGCCTGGCGAATGTAATACCGTAATTTTTCCAGGTGAAGGGCGGAAGTCGTTATACGGATCTTCTGCATTAATTCTACATTCAATTGCATGTAATTGTGGAAAATAGTTTTTACCAGAAATTGGAATTCCAGCAGCTACCATAATTTGTTCACGAATTAAATCGTAATCTACTACTTGTTCTGTAATTGGGTGTTCTACTTGAATACGAGTATTCATTTCCATAAAGTAGAAATTTCTATGTTTATCCACTAAGAATTCTACTGTTCCAGCACCTTCGTATTTTATATATTCAGCTGCTTTTACAGCTGCAGTTCCCATAGCTTCACGAAGTTCATCTGTCATGAATGGAGAAGGAGTTTCTTCCGTTAATTTTTGATGACGACGTTGTACAGAACAATCTCTTTCTGATAAGTGACATGCTTTACCGTATGAGTCACCCACAACCTGAATTTCAATATGTCTTGGTTCTTCAATTAATTTTTCAAGGTACATGCCATCATTTCCAAAAGCTGCGGCAGATTCTTGACGAGCACCTTCCCAAGCTTTTAATAAATCTTCTTGTTTCCAAACAGCACGCATTCCTTTTCCACCACCACCAGCAGTTGCTTTTAGCATAACTGGGTAGCCAAATTCAGCGGCTAATTTCTCAGCTTGTTCGTAAGAGTCTAAAATTCCTACTGAACCCGGAACACATGGTACACCAGCTTCAATCATAGTGGCTTTAGCAGAAGCTTTATCGCCCATTCTGTCAATCATTTCAGGCGAAGCACCAATAAATTTAATATTGTGTTCTTGGCAAATTTTCGAAAATTTTGCATTTTCTGAAAGGAAACCATAACCAGGATGAATGGCATCAGCATTAGTAATTTCAGCTGCAGCGATAATATTAGACATTTTCAAGTAAGATAAATTACTTGGCGGTGGTCCAATACAAACGGCTTCGTCAGCAAATTTAACGTGCAAACTTTCGGCATCAGCAGTAGAGTAAACGGCTACTGTTTTAATTCCCATTTCTCTACACGTACGAATAACGCGTAGAGCAATTTCACCTCTATTGGCAATTAATATTTTTTTAAACATCTTTTTGCTTATTTTAAATTATAAATTATAAATTTTAAATGATTAATTGAACGATGAAAAAAATTCATAATTCAAAATTTAAAATTTAAAATAATTATGATGGATCAACTAAAAATAAAGGTTGGTCAAATTCAACTGGTGAAGAATCGTCAACTAATACTTTTACGATTTTACCTGAAATTTCAGATTCAATTTCGTTGAATAATTTCATGGCTTCAACCACACAAACTACATCGCCTTTACTAATAGTACTTCCAACTTCAACAAACATTGGTTTATCTGGAGCTGGTTTTCTGTACAATGTACCAATCATTGGCGACTTAATTGTAATGTATTTAGAATTGTCTTCAGCAGCTTCTACCGCTGGTGCAGCAGCAGGTGCACTTACGGCAGCAACAGGCGCAGCAGCTTGAATAGCTTGTTGCATTGGTGCTTGTTGCACATAAGTAATATCTGGAGAATTACCTTCAAGAGTAGTTCTAATAGTAATTTTTACATCGCCCGTTTCTAATTTTACTTCTGCTACTCCAGAATTAGATACAAATTTGATTAGGTTTTGAATTTCTTTTAAATCCATAATTAAGTTGTTTTAGTTATAGTTTGTTTTTATTAATATGCCCATTTTAAGTAGATAGATCCCCAAGTGAATCCACCTCCAAATGCTGCAAAAATTAAATTATCTCCTTTTTTAAATTTATCTTCAAAATCTGCTAAAAGTAAAGGCAATGTAGCAGAAGTAGTATTTCCATAACGGTGAATATTGACTAACACTTTAGATTCCTCTACATTCATTCTGTTTGCAGTGGCGTCAATAATTCTTTTGTTTGCTTGATGCGCAATTAACCAATTCACATCATCGTGCGATAAGTTATTGCGTTCCATAATTTTTTCACTTACATCAGCCATTCCAGATACTGCGTGTTTAAACACGGTTTTTCCATCTTGAAATACAAAATGTTGTTTGTTTTTAATGGTATCTTCAGATGGAGGCAAAATAGAACCACCGGCTTCAATTTTCAAAAACTCTCTTCCAATTCCATCCGATTTTAAAATTTCGTCTTGTAATCCTAATCCTTCAAAATTTGGTTCAAACAAGGCTGCGCCAGCGCCATCACCAAAAATAATACAGGTGGCACGGTCGGTATAATCAATTATAGACGACATTTTATCGGCACCTATAAGTAATACTTTTTTATATTTTCCAGATTGAATGTAAGCAGAAGCGGTTGACATACCAAAAAGAAAACTCGAACAAGCGGCTTGCAAGTCGTAAGCAAACGCATTAGTTGCGCCAATTTGTGAGGCTACATATACTCCAGTTGCTGCTACAGGCATATCTGGCGTGGTAGTTGCCATGATAACCAAGTCAATTTCTTTCGGGTCTAGTTTTGATTTTTCTATAAGATTTTGAGCCGCTTTTATAGCAAGGAAAGAAGTTCCTTCGCCATCTTCTTTTAAAAGCCTTCTCTCTTTTATTCCGGTTCTAGATGTAATCCATTCATCATTGGTATCAACCAAAGTTTCTAGAACCTGATTTGATAATACATATTCTGGTACATACGAGCCAATTGCAGTAATTGCGGCAGTAATTTTATTCATATGTTTTAATGTTATTTTTTTTGGTAACATATGTATCGCTATTTCTATGCGTTTTTCTATCGAAGTACGCAGAGTTTATGGCGATTTCATAAATAAATAATTTTCTTTGCAACTTTATGTGCGTAAAGAGGCGAAAATTACGAATTATTTCGGAATTTTCTAAAAATACAATTAGATAATTTTCATTAAAATAAAAAAACTCTCACGCAAGTGAGAGTTTCTCAATAATTTTAGTGAAATTATAACATTGCTTCAGTCTTGTCGATAACAACTTGACCTCTGTAATACATTTTACCTTCATGCCAGTATGCTCTGTGATATAAGTGAGCTTCACCGGTTACTACGCAAGTTGCAATTTGTTGTGCAGATGCTTTGTAGTGTGTTCTTCTTTTGTCTCTTCTAGTCGATGACTGTCTACGTTTAGGATGTGCCATTTTACTCTATTTTTTATCCGTTAATAGTTTTTTTAAACCTTCCCATCTTGGGTCTATTTCTTTAATCTCTTGTGCTTTTGTTTCTTTTGGAGAAAATTTTTCTAAATTTTGTAATGCTTCTGATTGTAAAGTTCCATCTTTTATTCCGGTGTGTATTCTTTTGGTTGGAACCGATAAAACCATCATTTCATAACAATATTGTGCTACGTTTACTTGAAATTCATCATGAGGCAAAATGATAAATTCATCATTGTCATCATTAAATTCTTCGCCAAATCTAACTATGAGTTTCATTTTTCCTTTAATAGGTAAATCAAAATCTTCATTTGTTAAATCGCAAGGAACATTTATAATTCCTTTGTGCGAAAAATTGAGCTCAAGCATGTTGCTTTTTTTCTCTAATACTACATTCATTTTGATGTTAGAATCGTTAAATTCATCATAGCCAAAATGAGTAAAGAACGTATTGTTTACTTGAAATTCAAACTGGTGTTTACCCAGTTTTAATCCTGAAAATGGGATTAAAAATTCTTTTAATATATCCATAACATCAGTTTTTCCCTTTTTATAAGGGTGTGCAAAGATACAAAAATATTGGAATTACAATAATTTTCTTTGCTTTTTTTTAAATTAAACTTTTCCTGTTCCTTTTTTCAAAGGATTGTGAGTAAGCTCATTATATTCCATACGGTTTTTATATATATCTATAGCACTGTAAACGGCTTCTCTAAAAGAACTTTCGTTGGCTATATTTTTTCCTGCAATATCAAAACCTGTTCCGTGATCTGGCGAAGTTCTTACTTTGTTTAAACCCGCAGTAAAATTTACACCTTCACCAAATGACAGGGTTTTAAAAGGAATTAATCCTTGGTCGTGATACATCGCAACTACCGCATCGTAATTTTTATATTGGTTGGAACCAAAAAAACTATCTGCTGAAAACGGACCAAAAACTTGTATGCCACTTTTAAAAATTTTCTCTAAACTTGGTTTCACAATTTCATCATCTTCTTTGCCAATTACACCATTATCGCCGCTATGAGGATTTAGTCCTAACACCGCAATTTTTGGTTTGTTTATTTTGAAATCGGCAATTAAACTATGATTAATAGTGTTGATTTTTTTCTCAATTAATGTAGTATTAATATGTTTTGATAATTCTGCAATCGGAATATGGTCGGTAATTAATCCTACTTTTATGTCTTCATGAACCATAAACATTAGGGCTTCCCCTTCAAGTTGTTCGTTTAAATAATCAGTATGGCCGGCAAATTTATAATCATCAGCTTGAATGTTGTATTTGTTTATAGGTGCTGTTACTAAAACATCAATTTGGTTGTTTTTTAAAGCAGCAGTTGCTGCTTGAAAAGATTTTATGGCGTATTTACCAATTTCTTCATCCAATTTGCCGTTTTCTAAATTAACTCCTTCGCGCCAAACATTTAAAACATTTATTTTTCCTAAAACAATCTGATCCAGTTTATCAATTCCTTGTATGAATGCAGTTAAATTGTAGTTTCTTTTTAAAAAAGAAACAATTTTAGCATTGGCAAAAATCACTGGCGTGCAGATGTCTAACATTCGAGTATCTTCAAATGTTTTTAAAATTACTTCTGGTCCAATGCCGTTCATGTCTCCAATAGAAACACCAACAATTATATTTTCCGAATGTTTTACCATTTTTATTTCTTAATTTTGATGCAAATTTATAAAAATAAACCGTCATATGTTTACAGGAATCATAGAATCTATCGGAATAATTTCAGATATTAAAAAAGATCAGGGAAATGTACACTTAACAATTCAAACAAATATTACGAATGAGTTAAAAATTGACCAAAGTGTGGCACATAATGGTGTTTGTTTAACCGTTGTAGAAATTTTTGACAACAAACACGTAGCTACTGCAATTCAAGAAACAATTAATAAAACCACTTTAGGTTTGTGGAAAATTGGCGACAAAGTAAATATCGAAAGAGCCATGAAATTGGGCGACAGACTTGATGGACATATCGTACAAGGCCATGTTGACCAAACCGCAGTTTGTACAAGTATTCAAGAAAAAAGCGGTAGTTGGGAGTTTACATTTGAATACGACACGGCTTTAAATAATATTACTATCGAAAAAGGCTCTATAACAGTAAACGGAACCAGCTTAACAGTTGTAAATTCAGCTAAAAACAGTTTTAGCGTAGCCATTATTCCATATACCTACGAACATACTATTTTTCATACTTTTGAAATTGGCACAAAAGTAAATTTAGAATTTGATGTGGTAGGAAAGTATATTGCAAGAATGTATGAATTACGTGGGTAATTTAGTACTCAGATAAAAAGTTTATAGTATTTTTCTAATTTATTGATTCTCACTTTTCATATTTGACAAGTGAGATTTTTTTTATTATTATTGTAAAAAATTTATTAAATTATTAGTTATGGAAAATACAATTGAATTTAAAGGCCCTTTTAATATTAATCATTTAGACAATCATTTAGAACAAAAATTAAAGAATCCCGGAATTTACATTTGGGGATTCAAATTTTACAAAAATTCTGATGGGAACATTGGCGAACCAGTAGATTTTAATTATTTAGATGAGAACAAAGAGAAAATATTTATTCCATATTATGTTGGAATGGCAACAGGGAAAGGGGAAAAAAACAATGTGATGACGATTATTAAGAGATTAAACCAACACAAAGATGTTAGAAATAATGATAATGCAATCAAATATACAAGATTATCAATGCAATACCTTAAAATATTTTTTAATGACCCTGATTTTCCTATTAAAACAAGTAATATCGATATAACCAATAAATTTATCGAAATTGACAAAAGTGATGAAAATAAAAAAGAAAATGGAAAGCAAATAGAATATTACAATAATTCTAAATTTCTAGATTATAAAATTGCTGATTCAAGCATTGATAAAACAAAAATTAATAAAGATGAACGCACAAACAATCCAATAACAAATTTTTCAACCCTCAATGATACGCTAGATGAACTAATAATTATAAAAAATAATTTTTGGTTTTGTTATGCAGAATGTAGTTATAATAAAGGTAATGAAAATGAAATAACAGCATTTTATGAGAGTTTAGAAAGTTTAACATATTACTCCTTAAAAGGCAAAACCATTAGTAAAGTAAAAAGATGGAAAGGAGTTGCTAATGGGGATAAAATAAAAGATGAAACTAATACAAACATTTTTAAAGATGAACCTTCAACGGAATTCCCTGGTTACTAAATAAACTTTTGTTCTTTATCTTGGTAATGAACAGAATCTTTAATGAAATCTTGGAATGAAATAGGTGAAACCTCTTGTTTAGAAATTATTTTATTGAAACTAAAATAATAGTTAGGTGAATTAATACTTATATCTAATTTAGATACTGCATCAGCTGATATTGTTTGTTTTATTTCGGTTAAAACTATTTCTAAATTGTCTAAGTTTGATATAACAAGTAAATCATCCCACCAAATGTTTTGAATATGAATTTCATCATCAAAAATTAAGTCAAATTCTGAGATGGTTTTGTTTTTTAGTTTTTCTATAAATGTATGTAAATCTAATTGAGCGTTCTGTATCTCATCTTGACAATTAACAAAATTAATTTCATTACAATACACAGTAGAAATTTTTTTACTGAAATTTATAATATCAAAATGAATGGGGTCGATGTAAAAGATAAATGAATTATCAAGTTTTCCGAAATAATAGTTTTGCATATTTTTTTATGCAATAATATACAAAAAAATCCCACTTGTCAAATATGAACTAAAACAATAAATTATGACACAAAACGAATTAAGAGAAGTTGCTAAAAAAATTATTATGACTCTTTATGGTTCACCATATGAAGAAATCAATAGTCCAACTGGTTTTGATGCAATTAATGATATTGTTACTGACTTAAATTTAAAAGACGGAATTAATTTCTATCCTAGCAATAGCAAGGGTGCGTGTTGTTTAGATGCGATTTTTTTGAGTATTAAACACCAGCCAAGGCAAAAAACTTTATCAAGAAATGAAATGATTCCTTTAAAATCAGTTCTTGAAAAAATATCTCAACATATTTTTGGGGAATGTAGAGGATACACGAACCAAATTATTTTAATAACCGATACAATTGATACAGACGTTATCAAACCTTGGATTTCAAGCTTTAAAAACTCTAATTGTTGGATAGAAATTATTTATGTGAGAGAAAATGGAGAATTTGAAGTTGGTAATAAATTGATAGGTTTAATCTAAAAAAAAATAAATTAAGGCATAAAAAAAGTTGAGCATTCGGTTTTGCTCAACTTTTTGCTCAACTTTTTAATAAGATACCCTTGTAAATACTGATACTTACAAGGGTTTTGTTGTGGTCCCACCTGGGCTCGAACCAGGGACCACCTGATTATGAGTCAGGTGCTCTAACCAACTGAGCTATAGGACCTCTATTGGAGGTGCAATATTACTACTATTTTTAATTGCAAGCAAATCTTTTTTTAATCGATTCTAAAAATGTGGGGTAACGTTCTTGAAATCAATCTATTTTATTTCTTGACAAAGTTCAATTAATACGCCGTTTGTGGTTTTCGGATGCAAAAAAGCCACTAATTTATTGTCGGCTCCTTTTTTTGGTGTTTCATTTAAAACGGTAAAACCTTCCAGCTTTAGACGTTCTATTTCTGCATAAATATCTTCCACATCAAAAGCGATATGATGAATGCCTTCCCCTTTTTTTTCTAAAAATTTAGCAATCGGGCTGTTTTCATTCGTGGCTTCTAACAATTCAATTTTATTTGGACCACACATAAAAAAGGAGGTTTTTACACCTTCACTTGCTACTTCTTCTGTTTTGTAAGCGGCTTGTCCGAAAAGTTTTGAAAACAATTCATTTGAATTTTCTAAATCATGAACGGCTATGCCAATATGTTCTATTTTTCTCATTTTTACACGAATTAATATGCAAAAATAAACATTCATAAATGTATTTCTGCTTATTTTGTGAGTAAAAATTGTATTTTTGCCCAATGGAAACAAATAGACAAAAAAAAATTGGTGCATTATTGCAAACTGACTTAGTAGATATTTTACAAGGAGAGATTAGAAAAAATTCAATTTCTAACTTAATTATTTCTGTTTCTAAAGTAAATGTAACTTCAGATTTATCTATCGCAAAAGTGTATTTAAGTGTTTTTCCTTCCGAAAAAGGACCAGAATTGTTAGCTGCTATAAAAAGTAACGCACCTTTAATTAAACACGATTTATCGCAACGTGTAAAATTACAATTAAGACGTGTCCCGAATTTAATTTTCTTTATTGATGATAGTTTGGACTACATAGAAAAAATTGACAATGCACTTTCAAGAAAAGAAAACCCAATTGAAAACCCAGATTTATTAGAAAAACGAAAAAAATCATAATTTGAATTTTCCGTTCTACATAGCCAAAAGATACGCGTTTAGTTTATCTAAAACTAACGCCATAAATGTGATTACGTTTATTGCTTCTTTTGGAATTATTGTAGGTGCTATGGCGCTTTTTGTAGTGCTTTCTGTTTTTAGTGGGTTGCGCGATTTTAGTTTAAGTTTCTCCAATGCCACTGATCCCGATTTACGTATTGAAACCCTTAAAGGGAAATCATTTTTTTTATCTGAATCTCAAGCTTCTCAATTAAAAACGGCAAAAGAATTTAAAACCTATACCAAAATTGTTGAAGAACGTGCCTTGTTTTATTATAAAAACAAAGAACACGTTGCGTATTTAAGAGGTGTAGATGCTAATTATTGTAAGGTAAACGAACTAAATACTTTTTTATATGCTGGAGATTGGTTGGAATCCAACACCAATCAAGTAGTGGTGGGTTCTGGTATTTCCAGAAAATTAGCTTTAGGACTTTTCGATTTTAATAATGTTTTAGAAGTCTATATTCCTAAACCAGGTTCGGGATTAATTGAAAATCCTGAGGAAGCGTTTAATAAATCGCCTTTACTTACTTCTGGGATATTTCAAGTTAGCGAAGATGTTGATGAAAAATATGTGTACTCTACCATTGAATTAACACAAGCCTTATTGAATTTCAAACCCAACCAACTGACATATATCGATTTTAAACTTGCACCAAATGTATCCGAATCAGATGCTATAGAAACCATTAATAAAATATTTCCAAATCAGGTAAAAGTAAAAAACAGAGCCCAATTGAATGACGCGTTGTATAAAATGCTTAATACCGAAAACATTGTGGTGTATTTAATTTTTACTTTGGTAATTATCATTGCGTTATTCAATTTAATTGGGGCAATTATTATGATGATTATCGAAAAGAAAAACAATTTAAAAACCTTATATAATTTAGGTACAGAAATTAAATACTTAAAAAACATTTTCTTGTTTCAAGGAAATATCATTTCTATTTTTGGAGGAATTATTGGGTTGATTTTAGGTATAGTTGTCATCTTAATTCAACAGCAATTTGAATTAATTATGATTACACCTTCATTAGCATATCCTGTACTTTTCGAAATAAAAAATGTTATACTTGTATTAGTTACCATTACAGTTTTAGGGTTTATTGCTTCTAAAATTGCAAGTAGTACCGTAACCAAAAAATTATTAGAATGAAAAAAATTATAGTTGTTATAATCGGATTGGTTTTAATCGGATGTAAATCGAAACAAGCCGCACAAGAAGATTTAAAATTATCAAGGTTTGAAATTGATTTTATGTTAAATTCTTGGCACCAAGCAGCAGCTGAAGCGAACTTCAACAACTATTTTAATGCGATGACTGATGATGCAATTTTCATAGGAACAGACGCAACTGAGAATTGGAATAAACAAGAATTCATAAAATTCGCCAAACCCTTTTTCGACAAAGGAAAAGCTTGGAATTTTACAGCTTTAGAACGAAATGTTTATTTTTCTTCGGATAAAAAAACAGCTTGGTTTGATGAATTGCTAAATACTCAAATGAAAATTTGTCGTGGAAGTGGTGTTTTGGTAGTTAACGAAAATGGAAATTGGAAAATCAAACAGTACGTGTTATCAATGACCATTCCAAATGACCATACAGATGAAGTCGTAAAAATTAAATCGCTTATTGAAGACAAGGAAATTGAAAAACTAAAAAACCAAACTAAATAATGACTTGTCAATCTGAACTTGTTTCAGATTCTACTTAATTTTGTTAGAATCTGAAACGAGTTCAGATTGACAAAAAAAGTGTTTTATTTATAAATCGTTGCTTTCAAATTCTTAAACATATCAACGGTCATATTTTCTATGGTAAAATCGTTTTTCCAACCCCAATCTTTTCTTGCTTCACTATCGTCAATACTTGCGGGCCAACTGTCGGCAATTTTCTGACGGAAATCGGGCTCGTAATTAATAGTAAAATTCGGATAATGTTTCGTAATTTCTGCTGCTAACTCTTTTGGAGTAAAGCTCATTCCAGATAAATTATACGAAGAACGAATTTTAATATCATCGGCATCGGCTTGCATAATGCTAATTGTCGCTTTTATTGCATCGTCCATATACATCATTGGTAAAGCAGAATTTTCAGATAAAAAACTCGTAAATTTCCCATCCGAAATGGCTTTGTGATAAATATCCACAGCGTAATCTGTAGTTCCGCCACCAGCTTCTGTACTCCAACTAATTAGTCCAGGATAACGAATGCTTCGAATATCTACACCATATTGTTTATGATAATATTCTGCCCAACGTTCGCCAGTTTGTTTTGAAATTCCGTATACGGTACTTGGCTCCATAATGGTATATTGTGGTGTGTTTTCTCTTGGGGTTGTAGGTCCGAAAACAGCAATACTTGACGGCCAAAATATTTTTTTTATTTTTCCTGCTTTGGCTAAATTTAAAACGTGAAACAGCGAATTCATATTCAAATCCCAAGCAAAAGCCGGATTTTTTTCGGCAGTTGCAGATAATAAAGCAGCCATTAAATACACATCAGTAATGTGATATTTTTCAATTAATTGCTCTATCTGATTGTAATCTAACGCATTTACTACTTCAAAAATGCCGTTATTTACTACGTCATTTTCTAATTTTCTAATATCGGAAGCAATTACATTTTCCACACCATATGTGGCACGTAATTTAGAAGTAAGTTCGGTACCTATTTGACCACAAGCGCCAATAATTAGTATTTTAGTTTGCATAGTTAGTAGTTTTGTCTTACAAATATAAAATATTGGCAATAATAACCCATTATTTTGTCAGTTTTTTTCGAATTTCGTAAAAACCACCTATTCAGATTATTAATTATTTATTTCACGTAATTTTAAAAAAAATCGTATAAACATTTGTAAATTTGCGACTCATAATTGTAATAAATGAATTTTTTTAAACTACTTATACTATCCGTTTTCAGCAGTCTTTTGTTTTTTTCGTGTAAACAAAATGACGAGCAAGTATTACTTGTCGAAAAAATGGAGAAAAAAAACCGAGAATCTTTTGAACAAATCAATAAAGCTTGGCAGTTGAATATTCCAGTTACCAGTCCAGAAGTACGTGGCGTTTTAAACCAATGGCAAGATTGGAAAAATTTTGAAGAAGAACTTCAACAAAAACCAAAATCATCCATTAGTGCTTTTAAGCAAAAGGTTTTAAATTTAGTAGCCAAATCTACAACTTTACACACAAATGTACCTGCAAATTTTAATGTACCTCAAGTGCGAAGTAGAATTGTAGCGTTACAAACTAAAATATTAGCTCTTGATACTTATTTTTCATTAGATGTTGTGCCTCACGAAAAAGTGAAAAATTTAATTGCTGCTATAAATAAAGAATTGAATGCTTTTTATATGCAGTGCGAAGAAATTGTTATTAAAAATAGAATTCCAACTGAAATTGGTGAGCCAAAAATCATAAGTATTAGTGATACCACAAGAAATGCTAAGGTTGTTAATTTTGACGAATTAGAACAAAAAGAAATTTCAAAAAAGAAGTAATTTTAGGCAAAAGGCAAAGGGCAAAAGGAGTACTATTATTTATAAAAATATACTGTAATACTTGTTGAAAAAACTGTAAAATATTTTTCTGATTTATTATAAATCAGAACTGAAAAATTACGAACTTGCAAAAATAGAATTTAATCATAAATGAAGTTAAAAGAAAAAATAAGTATTGATGAATTTGATGGCAAACGCTATCAAGTAAGGCTTGTTGAACCTAATGACAATGGAAAAGCTGTTTTAACTCATTATTTACATAACATACACAATGGCGTTTCAAAGTATTACAAAGAAGATGCGTTAGAAGTCTTAAATGACTTTGTGACATATAAACGAGAAGAGGAAAAACTTTCAATCGTTGCAGAAGAAGCAATGCAACAACTTCTTTTTGAAGTTGAAAACGTTCCTTTTCCAACACCAAAAAATTACACTTTTAAATTTATAGATTTATTTGCAGGAATTGGAGGTTTTAGAATTGCTATGCAAAATCTTGGTGGAAAATGTGTTTTTACAAGCGAATGGGACAAAGAAGCCAAAAAAACTTATAAAGCAAACTTCGGAGAAGTTCCGTTTGGTGATATTACAAAACAACAAATTAAAAATTATATTCCCGAGGATTTTGATTTACTATGTGCAGGATTTCCTTGTCAAGCATTTTCAATTGCAGGAAAACGAGGTGGTTTCGATGATACAAGAGGAACATTGTTTTTTGATGTTGCAGAAATTATAAAAAAGCATAAGCCGAAAGCAATTTTTCTTGAAAACGTAAAAGGATTACGAAGTCACGATAAAGGAAAAACGTTAGAAACAATTCTAAATGTTTTAAGAAATGATTTAGGTTATTTTGTTCCTGAACCACAAATTATTAATGCCAAAAATTTTGGAGTACCACAAAATCGAGAAAGAATTTATATTGTCGGCTTTCGCCAAGATTTGAATATTTCGAGTTTTGAATATCCAAAACCTTTAGAAAACAATTCAACTTTTGAAAAAGTAAAAGAGAAAAATGTTCCGCCGACAAAATACTATCTTTCAACTCAATATGTTCAAACTTTAGTTAACCATAAAGCACGACACGAAAACAAAGGCAATGGTTTTGGTTATGCAATAATTCCCGACAATGGAATTGCAAATGCAATTGTTGTTGGCGGAATGGGAAGAGAAAGAAATTTGGTTTTAGACCATAGAATTGTAGATTTCACACCAACAACGCATATTAAAGGAACGGTAAACCGTGAAGGAATTCGTAAAATGACACCAAGAGAATGGGCAAGATTACAAGGATTCCCTGATGATTTTATTATTCCAGTTGCTGATGCATCTGCATATAAACAATTCGGAAACTCCGTTGCAGTTCCTGCTATTCAGGCTACTGCAAATAAAATTTTAGAACTAATCGGAATAAAAAAATATGCTATCAGGGAATAAAGGTGAATGGAGTGAAATTTACGCTTTGTTCAAATTACTTGGCGATAAACAATTATTTGCGGGCGATGCAGATTTAAACAAAGTTGAAGAATTATTTTATCCAATAATCAAAATTATTCGTTACGAAAGTGGCGGTAATTTTGAATATGAAATTAATGAAGATTTAGTAATTATTTCAGGTGGTAAAGAGCAATTAAGAATTCCTGTAAAAACTTTTACTGAACAATCGATAAAGTTATTAGCAACAATAAAAGCTTCAAATGGAGCGTTTAGTATTCCTGAAATTGAAACTTTTATGAACTCAATAAATTGTGGTTCTTTAAAAGCAAAATCAACGTCTAAATCTGATATTCAAATCGTTATTCACGACCAAAGAATAAATCAAACCGCTGAATTAGGATTTAGTATTAAATCACAACTTGGAGGACAAGCTACGCTTTTAAACGCCGGAAAAACTACTAATTTCATTTATCAAATTACAGATTTTCAACTGACTGAAAATCAAATAAAAAGTATAAACGAAATCGACACAAAAAGCAAATTAAAAGATAGAATTGAAAAATTAAAACAACTTGGTGGAAATATAGAATATCTTTCACTTGAACAAGAGGTTTTCAAAAATAACTTGGTTTTAATTGATAGTTTGTTGCCAAATATTTTAGCTGAAATTGTCAGAACTTTTTACACATCAAATTTAAGTTCAATAAAAGATTTAACTGAAAATATTAACAAAACAAATCCATTAAATTATGACAATCAATTTGCTCATACATTTTATGAATACAAAATTAAACGCTTCTTAACAGACGTTGCATTAGGAATGACACCATCAAAAGTTTGGAATGGAATTTATGATGCAACAGGTGGGTATTTAATTGTAAAAGAAAACGGAGATGTTTTGTGTTATCATATTTACAATCGAAATCAGTTTGAAGATTACTTATTTCAAAACACAAAATTAGAAACAGCAAGTAGTTCAAGACACGAATTTGGAAAAGTCTATAACGAAAATGGGAAAAGCTACTTAAAACTAAATTTGCAAATAAGATTTAAATAAAATAGGCTTTAGTTCAAAGTAGTTTTTATACGAAATTCTGCTTTAGAGCTTAATTTAAAGTTTGTTTTGTACTTTTAATTTAAAAGAGTAGAACATAAAAACTCCTAATTTTCTTAAACAGAAATAAAAAAAGGATTCCTTTTCACATAATATTATTTAAAAAACAAATACTATAAATTGAGCAAATCAGCAATCATTCAAAAATATCAGCAACATCCAAAAATCGGACAAATTGCTGAATTTTTTGCGTCCAGAAAAAAAATAAATGCTACCGGTTTGGTCGGTTCTTCACTTTCATTTGTGATTGATGCTCTGTTTAAAAAATCGGAACTTCCTTTTTTATTATTGTTTAATGATAAGGAAGAAGCGGCGTATTATTTGAATGATTTAGAAGCGTTAATTAACAACCAAGACGTGCTGTTTTATCCGGGTTCTTATCGTCGTCCTTACCAAATTGAAGAAACTGATAACGCTAACGTTTTATTACGTGCTGAGGTTTTAAATAGAATTAATTCTCGAAAAAAACCTGCCATTATTGTTTCGTATACAGATGCCATTTTTGAAAAAGTAGTTACGCGAAAAGAATTAGATAAAAACACCTTAAAACTAAGTGTTAACGATAAATTATCTATCGATTTTATTAACGAAACGCTTTTTGAATATCATTTTAAACGTGTCGATTTTGTTTCGGAACCTGGTGAATTTTCTGTCAGAGGTGGAATTATAGATGTATTTTCTTTCTCTAATGATGTGCCGTACCGAATCGAGTTTTTTGGAGATGAAATTGATAGCATTCGAACCTTTGATATTGAAACGCAATTGTCAAAAGAAAAAGTTACAAAAATTGCCATTATTCCCAATGTTGAGAATAAAATATTACAAGAAAATCGTGAAAATTTCTTAGATTATATTTCAGAAAAAACCATTATTGTCCTTCAAAATACCGATTTATTAGGTGGAAAATTAGACCGATTATTTGAAAAAGCAAAAGAAGCCTATTCGAAACTAACACTAACGATTCATCACGCCAAACCGGAAGAATTATTCGTAAATCAGGAAGCATTTTTAAAACGCGCCTTAGATTTTTCGATAATCGAATTAGATAAAAACCCAGTTTTTAAATCCGAAAAAATCGTCGAATTTTATACGCAGCCACAGCCATCATTTAACAAACAATTCGATTTGTTGATGAATAATTTAAACGATAATTTTCATAACGGAATTAAAAATTATTTATTTTCATCAAACGAAAATCAAGCCAAAAGATTCAAAGAAATTTTTAAAGATATAGATGAAGATGCTGCCATTGATGTAAAAGATAAATATGAAAACATTGTTTTTCCATTATTTTCTGGTTTTATCGATTCGGAGTTGCAAATTGCCTGTTACACAGACCATCAAATTTTCGAAAGGTATCATAAATTTTCTATCAAGAATAATGCGTCTAAAAAACAAACGGTAACTCTAAAAGAACTAACCGCTTTGTCCATTGGCGATTATGTAACACATATCGATCACGGAATTGGAAAATTTGGAGGCTTACAAAAAATTCAAGTTGAAGGTAAAACCCAAGAAGCTATTAAATTGGTGTATGCCGATAATGATATTGTGTATGTGAGTATTCATTCATTACATAAAATTTCAAAATACACGGGAAAAGAAGGTACTGCACCAAAAATTTATAAATTAGGAAGTGGTGTTTGGAAAGCATTAAAACAAAAAACAAAAGCACGTGTAAAGCACATTGCTTTCAATCTAATTCAGTTGTATGCAAAACGTCGTTTGGATAAAGGATATGCTTTCGGACCCGACTCATATATGCAAAAAGAATTAGAAAGTTCTTTTATTTACGAAGATACGCCCGACCAAATTACAGCCACACACGACGTAAAAATGGATATGGAAAACGATCGTCCAATGGATAGATTGGTTTGCGGTGATGTGGGTTTTGGAAAAACAGAAGTCGCTATTCGTGCGGCTTTTAAAGCAGTTGACAACGGAAAACAAG
>NZ_JAGNYF010000011.1:0-3848 GCF_017985075.1 Flavobacterium sp. | reverse complement strand
CACGACGTAAAAATGGATATGGAAAACGATCGTCCAATGGATAGATTGGTTTGCGGTGATGTGGGTTTTGGAAAAACAGAAGTCGCTATTCGTGCGGCTTTTAAAGCAGTTGACAACGGAAAACAAGTCGCTATTTTGGTTCCAACAACTATTTTGGCTTACCAACATTACCGAACTTTTGTTGATAGATTAAAAGATATGCCTGTATCCGTTAGCTATTTGAACCGATTTAGAACTGCTAAGCAAAAAGCGGAAACGTTAAAAGGTTTGGAAGAAGGAAAAATAGATATCGTAATTGGAACACATCAATTGGTAAATAAAAATGTGAAATTCCGCGATTTAGGCTTACTTATTGTCGATGAAGAACAGAAATTTGGTGTCAATGTAAAAGACAAATTAAAAACCATTGCCGCAAATATCGATACGCTTACTTTAACCGCCACACCCATCCCAAGAACCTTACAGTTTTCATTAATGGCAGCTCGCGATTTGTCTGTTATTACTACACCGCCGCCAAATAGATATCCGATTGAAACCAACGTTATTCGCTTTAGCGAAGAAACCATTCGTGATGCTATTTCTTATGAAATTGAACGTGGTGGACAAGTGTTTTTCATCAATAATCGTATCGAAAACATTAAAGAAGTTGCCGGAATGATTCAGCGATTGGTTCCTAATGCAAAAGTAGGAATTGGTCACGGACAAATGGATGGCAAAAAACTGGAAGAATTAATGCTTGCCTTTATCGAAGGCGAATTTGATGTTTTGGTGGCAACAACTATTATCGAGAGTGGCTTAGACGTACCCAATGCAAACACGATTTTTATTAATAATGCCAATAATTTTGGACTTTCAGATTTGCATCAAATGCGAGGTAGAGTAGGGCGTAGCAATAAAAAAGCATTTTGTTATTTTATTACACCACCCGAATCTGTAATGACGGATGATGCCAGAAAACGAATCAATGCTTTAGTACAGTTTTCAGAATTGGGTAGCGGGTTTAATATTGCGATGAAAGATTTAGAAATTCGTGGTGCAGGTGATTTGTTAGGTGGCGAACAAAGCGGTTTTATTAATGAAATTGGCTTTGATACCTATCAAAAAATTATGAATGAAGCCATTGACGAATTAAAAGAAAATGAATTTGCCAATTTATACGAAGAAGAAAACGATATTGAAACCAAAGAATTTGTAAAAGAATTTCAGATTGATACCGATTTTGAATTGCTGTTTCCAGACGAATACATCAATAATATTTCGGAGCGATTGAGTTTGTATAATGAATTAGGTTCTGTAAAAAATAATGCGGAATTAGAAGCTTACGAAAAACGTTTAATTGACCGATTTGGTGCTTTACCTAAAGAAGCGGTTTCTTTATTAAATAGTGTGCGTATCAAATGGAAAGCCAAACAAATTGGATTAGAACGCTTAATTTTGAAACAAAATAAAATGGTTGGGTATTTTATTGGCGATCAGCAATCTAATTTTTACCAAAGTAATCGTTTTATGAGTGTAATGAAATTTGCACAACAAAACGGAAATTTATGTAAAGTAAAAGAAAAAGAAACTAAAAACGGATTACGACTTTTAATCACTTTTGAAAACGTAAAAAGTATTCATAAAGCTTTAGAATTAATTGAAATGATATAAATTTTTTTTACCTTTGATATAAAATAATTCAATATGGGAGCTATAGGATTAAGAGACGACATTAAAAATTATGTAAACATAGCTGACGAAAGACTTTTAAAAGTTGTTAAAGCGGTAATGGAAAGTTATTGGGATGAGGAAACCGTTGCATTTACAGTTGATGGCAAACCATTAACAAAAAAAATGTATGCGCAAGAATTACAAAACGGAATTTTGGAAATTCAGAATAATGAAACTATTTCACAAGAAATTTTAGAGAAAGAATCCGAAAATTGGTAATGGAAAAACTTAAAATTGTTTGGACAGTAACTGCCAAAAATCAATTAAAAGCTATATTTGATTTTTATAAAGTCAAATCCTTAGTTGGTGCAAGAAATGTTAAAAACGATATTTTAAACGCAACTAGGAATATAGTTTTTTCTAAACAATATCAACAAGATGAAGTTGAACCTGATTTCAGAAGAATAATTGTTAGGCATTATAAAGTGATTTACAAGGTTTCTGAAAACGAAATTCAAATAGTAAGAATTTTCGACACAAGAAGACAATCTTCAACTCAAATAGATTATTAATCGTTTCCGTTTAACACTTCATTGCAATTTCAAAAAAAAAACTTATTTTTACACGTTTGCATACTAAATAACCAAAATTAAAGTTATTTATAAAAATCACAATACATTGAAAAAGATACAACTAAAATATGTGTTCACTTTTGGTATACTTGCCTTAATTTTGGCTTGTTCTACCAAAAAAGACAACTATATAAACAGAAAATGGCATTCAACAAATACAAAATATAATGTATTATATAATGGAAATATAGCATTAGAAAAAGGAATTACAGATGTAAAAGCGACGTATACGGATGATTTTTGGGACATACTTCCGTTAGAACGTATGCAAATAATGCCTGCAGAACAAAAAGAAGGCGCAGCAACCAAAAACGCAAATTTTGAACGTGCCGAAACGAAGGCTACAAAAGCCATTCAGAAACATTCAATGAATATTGGCGGATATGAAAAAAACAATCAAATTGACGAATCGTATTTGATGTTAGGAAAATCCAGGTATTACGAACACCGCTATTTACCTGCTATGGAAGCGTTTAATTATATTTTATATAAGTATCCAACAAGTAATAACGTGTATCAAGCACAAGTGTGGCGCGAAAAAGTAAACCTGAAGTTAGAAAATGAACAATTAGCCATAAAAAACTTAAATAGAACGTTAAAAGGACAAAAAGTTACAGGTCAGGATTTGGCTGATATTCATTCCGTTTTAGCGCAAGCATATATTAAAAAAAATGTTTTAGATAGTGCATTAGCTTCCGTAAAAATTTCCAAAAAAGAAACTAAATTAAAAGAAGAAAAAGCGCGATATACATTTATTTTAGGACAATTATATGAAAAAATGCATTATTCAGATAGTGCTTATGTGGCGTTTCAAGAAGTGATTGATATGAAACGTAAATCGCCGCGTAGTTATACTATTTATTCGCATTTGAAACAAGCAAATCAGTTTGATTTTCAATCCGACACATTAGCTTTTCATAAAAATCTTGACAAATTATTGGAAAACATTGAAAACAAAAGTTTTAGAGATGTTATTCATCATCAAAGAGCCGTTTTTTACGATAAAAAAGGGAAGGACAAATTGGCTATTTTAAACTATAATAAATCTATAAAAAATAGTGTTTCAGATAAATATTTAGCTTCTTTAAACTACAGAAATATTTCTGAGATATATTACAGAAAGCGAAATTTCCATTTCGTAAAAAAATATTTAGATTCTACTTTGGTGCAGTTACCAGAAAAACATATCGAAGTGAAACCTACCAAAAAAAGGTTAGAAATTATTACAGATGTTGTAAAATACCAAGATATTATTAGCTATTCGGATAGTATTATTAGTGTTTCAAAAATGTCTGCTTCAGAAAAAATAAAATATTATCAAAATTACATTGCAAAGTTAAAAATATCAGATTCTATTGCGGCTAAAAAAGCAGCAGATAATTTAGCGTTATCCAAAGAAAATCAAAAAGCAGATATGTTTTCTGGAGACAATTTTAGTGATAACCTAAACCCAAAAGATAAAAATTCAGCCGGCGGAATTTCGATGGCTAAAAATCCCGTTTTAGAACAATCTTTAACAAAACAACCTGTAAGTTCATCGGGTATGCAAAGCAATTTTTATTTTTA